>JBEINR010000036.1:0-7111 GCA_040377995.1 Akkermansiaceae bacterium
CCCGAGCATTTCAAACAACTCTGCGGCCAGTCAAAACTCGGTTGGCCGATGGTTCGAGAAAGAATCGGCGAGATTTGCCGCAAGACCATCGAAACCATTCATGACAGCGAGGGCCTACCAACATTGCGAAATCAAGCGGTCATCGACATCGTCGCACAACGAAGCGATCGCATGCTGGGATTGCTGGAGAAGTTCAGTGGCTGATTTTCAAACGGGCTCACCCCGTTTCAACCCGGATTCCGAAGAAGGAACCACGAAAGTCACGAAACCGCACGAAAAAAGAAGTCCTTGGGGGAGTTTATGGCTTTTCCAAAATGGTGAAACAAGCGTGACATGAAATCTCATGCCTTTCGTGGATTTTCGTGTGTTTCCTGGTTTCCAATTCTGTTTTCGGGCTTAGAGCAGTTTGTGAAAAGGTGTAGCCGGTCGAGCGAGAACGCGGCCATGGACAAGGATTCCGTTACTCATTCGAAATCCGGTGAAGCCGCATTTTCCCAAACACCTAGATCCATCCCCATCGACTACAGATATGAGCAAAATGCTCTAAGAGTATGTCGTCACGAGATCGATAAGCACAGAAAAGCGCATCGGAAAAGAATCGCTGCCAGATCGGATGAAAGTCGTTTGGCGTATCGGCGTATCGTGTCGCGATGCCGCGCTCACTGGATTATATCTTTCCTTCCCTAGCCATTAGTGTAGGGATATCTGCCTTCATCCAACGCGCACTAAGCCATGATCAAACTCCTCTCCAAATTCACTGTCGGCGACACGGTCGTTCGATTCGATGTTCCTGCCAAAGGCAAGGGCGCGCCTCAGCTCTCGCTTCATCCGAAGTCGCTTGCGCCGCTGAAACACCGCGAGTTCCTGCCGTTGGATGTCGAGTTCGCGGGCCTACCGGCAATGTGGCTGCCGATTCCTGCCTGGTCGCTGGATTCGCTCGTTCAGCTCAAGTGCATGGAGGATGTTTACGGCGGAGGCTTTTCCCAGGGGCGCACGATACGCGGGGGGCACTCGACGGCCGTTCTCGAATTCATCGGTCAGAAGGTTCAGAAAAAGAACGGCAGCACCAGCGTCATCACCACGCTCAAGCATCCTTCTGGGCTGCGCTGCGAGCATCAACTTTCCTGGCAAGGAAATGTGCCGGTCTTTTCCAGCCGCGTAAGTGTGCGCAATTCCGGGAAGAAACCGGTGACCCTCGAGATGCTCAGCAGTTTCTCACTCGGCGGCATGACGCCTTATGCCAGCGATGACGCACCGGACCGATTGCTGGTGCATCGCTATCGCTCCACCTGGAGTGCCGAAGGCCGCCTCGACACGCAAGGCGTCGAGGACCTGCAGCTCGAGCGCTCCTGGTCCGGCGCCGGCATCGCGTGTGAACGCTTCGGTCAGGTCGGCTCGATGCCGGTGCGCGGATTTTTCCCATTCGTCGCGCTGGAAGATAAAGTGGCCGGCGTGCTGTGGGGTGCGCAACTCGCCTGTCCCGGCTCGTGGCAGATGGAGGTCTTTCGCCGGGACGATTTCGTTGCGCTCTCAGGTGGTCAGGCCGACCGTGAGTTCGGGCAATGGTTCAAAACATTGAAGGCGGGCGATAGCTATGACACGCCCGTCGCCACGATCGGTTGCATCAAGGGCAATATCGATGAACTCGCACAGCGCCTCAGCTCCGCGCAGGAAGGCCCGCTGGCAAATCTTCCGAAAATCGAAAACGAGCTGCCCATCGTGGTGAACGAGTGGTGCACCAGTTGGGGAAATCCTACCCAGGAAAATCTGCTGGCACTGGCCAAGCGCCTCCAAGGAACTCCGGCGAAGTATCTCGTCATCGACGATGGATGGGCCGAGCGGCCAAGCGGCGGCTGTCAGCAGAACGGCGACTGGATCATCAATCGCAAGGCCTTTCCCGATGGTCTCGCCGCCACCTGCCAAGCGATCCGCGACCATGGACTCATCCCCGGCATCTGGTTTGAATTTGAGGTCTGCAATCCGGGTTCCAAAGCTTTTGATCTCAGCGATCATCATCTCCATCGCGACGGCCGCGTTCTGCAGGTCGGCAGCCGCCGCTTCTGGGATTTCCGCGATCCCTTCACCTCTGATTACCTGACCAAAAAGGTGATCCATCTCCTTCGTGACAATGGACTCGGCTACCTCAAGGTCGATTACAACGACACCATCGGCTTCGGCGTCGATGGCGCCGAGTCGGCTGGCGAAGGCCTGCGCCAGCATCTGGAGGGCATGCAGAAATTCTTCCGCAAACTGCGCGAGGAACTTCCCGATCTCGTCATCGAAAATTGCTCGTCCGGCGGTCACCGTCTCGAGCCCTCGATGATGGGTCTCTGCGCGATGGGATCATTCTCCGACGCGCACGAGACGCGCGAGATCCCGATCATCGCGGCCAATGTCCAGCGCCTCATCCTCCCGCGTCAGTCGCAGATCTGGGCTGTTCTGCGCAAGGGTGACACCGCGCAGCGCCTCGCCTACTCGCTGGCTGCCACCTTCCTCGGTCGCATGTGCCTCTCCGGCGAGGTCCACGACCTCAGCCCCGCGCAGTGGAAACTCACTGTTTCCTCCATGGAGCTTTACCGCCGCGTCTATCCGATTATCCGCGATGGTCATTCCACTTTCCACGCTGAGACAGGAAAAAGCTGGCGTCACCCGCAGGGCTGGCAAGCCGTGCTGCGTACTTCGAAAAATGGCAAGCGCGCGCTCCTCGTCGCCCACACCTTTGGCAAGGCATTTCCCAAGTCCGTGCAAATCCCACTCGCCGAAAGCGGCTGGAAAATCGAAGAGACTTGGCCGGTCAAACAAGGCCTGTCGGCAAGCCTCAAAGGCAAATCGCTTCAACTCGACCTGAGCGGCGAATTCCGCGCCACCGTCATCAGCCTCCGCCGCGGCTGATGGTGGAATTTTGAGCGGGGTAGGGAACAGAATCTGCCGAAGGAGGCACGACACTCTTGTCGTGCTCTTCCCTTGATCGACACCGTTAGGGCGACGCGGCCTCACGGCGCCGACTCCGCTTTGGCACCTGCTGCGATGGTTTCGGTGCTGCTCTTTCCTTTCGATGTTGCAGAAGTGCACGACAGGAGTGTCGTGCCTCCTTAGGAAGAGGTGATCTATTTGACCTCGCAAAACTAGGAGCAAGACGCTCCAGCCGTGGTGAAGAGGACGACGCTCGCCATTTGCCACCAGTGTTCCGGTTTATCGGCTCACTCGGATGATGTTGTTTTTCTCATCCAAAAGCAGGTTTGTCGAAGTGACAGGACTTTCTGAAAGTGCGAAGGCCATGATGGCAACTCGCTCGCCCGCTTTGATGAGGTGGGCGGCGCCGCCATTGATCATGATATGGCCAGTGCCGGGCTTTCCTTCCAACACATAGGTCTCGAGCCGCGCACCGGTGGTGATGGAGGCGACCAAGACTTTTTCCCCAGCCCAGAGGTCGGCAGCTTGCATCAGATCGGTCGGGATCTCGATGCTACCTTCGTATTCGACATCGGAGCCAGTGATCATGGCTCGATGCAATTTGGACTTCAGGACCTCGCGGAACATGGCGGAAGCAACAATCCCAATGCGTCCGCGTCAAGTGGCAAGCGTTGCTGAGGCTAGCGGTCGGGCGATTTTTTACCTTGGGGCATTCAGATTGAATGCTTTGGAGTGACCAAACGCGAAAGCGTCATCGAATCCGGTGAGGGACCTCCGCATGGTCAATCGTTTGAAAAAGCGGTGAAAGTGAGGATGGGCTTATGCCGAACAAAATTACCCCGGAAATGGAAATTTTGTCCTAGCCCCCGGGCAAGGGATCGTTAGATTTTCGGCGTGGTCCGGCAGGCATTTGGTCGGCTATGATCCGACGCGTTACCCGAAATTTTCCCCATGAACCTGACACTCAAAGTTTGGCGGCAGTCCGGGCCCGAGGCCCAAGGTAGGATTGAGACTTACGATGCGCCGGGCATCCCCGCAGAGGCCTCGTTTCTTGAGATGCTCGACATCGTCAACGAGGGCTTGATCAAAAAAAATCAGGAGCCGATCCACTTTGATCACGATTGCCGCGAAGGCATTTGCGGGTCGTGCTCGCTCACGATCAATGGCATCCCGCACGGCAAGGAGCGCGGCGTAACAACCTGCCAACTGCACATGCGGAAATTTTCCGATGGCGACACGATCTGGATCGAGCCGTTTCGCGCCAATCCGTTTCCTGTCCTTCGCGACCTGATGGTCGACCGCAGTGCCTTTGATCGTATCATCGCCGCTGGGGGGTATGTGGATGTGCGCACCGGTTCGGCGGTCGACGCGAATGCGACCTTGATTCCCAAGTCCGATGCGGATGCTGCCTTTGATGCTGCTGCCTGCATTGGCTGCGGTGCCTGCGTGGCATCGTGCAAGAATGCCTCGGCGATGCTGTTTGTCGGAGCCAAGGTTTCGCACCTCGGCCATCTTCCGCAGGGTCAGCCCGAGCGTGACAAGCGTGTGCTCGCGATGGTGCGTCAAATGGACTCCGAGGGTTTCGGCAACTGCACCAACCAATACGAGTGCGAAGCTGCCTGCCCGAAGGAAATCAGCGTCGAGCACATCGCCCGACTCAATCGCGACTTCGCCGCCGCCGTGGCACGCGAGCAGTTGGTTTGATGCAAATTGTGGGGGAGTGATATCTCATGTCCCAGGCCTTTGATGCGATCTGCATTCATGGCGCTCTTTATCCCAGATTCCGAAGAAGGAACCACGAAAGTCACGAAACAACACGATATAAGAAGACCGTGGGGGATTTCATGGCTTTTCCAAAATGGTGAAACGATCATGGCATGTATGCCATGCTTTTCGTGAAACTTCGTGTGTATCGTGGTTTCAACTTCTGTTTTCGAGTTTATGGTGATCGGGGGTGAAACCCGGATCCCTCGAACCGTGGCTTCACCCCCTTATCCCTCTCCTGTCTGGAGAATTTAATGTCGCCGGCTTGTTTCTCAAGCGTCGAGCCTCAGCGCGGCTTTTTGGGCGGCGGTTTTCGCATCGCCGGAAGACTTGTTGCCGTCGTCGCTGGTGAGGCGCATGCCGACCGGTTTGGAAACCCCAAACTCTTCCATCGTCACGCCGTACATCACATCGGCGCGGGCCATCGTGCGTTTCGAGTGGGTGACGATGATGAATTGCGAGCGGTCGATGAAGCGGTCGAGCACCTTCACGAAGCGGTTGATGTTTGATTCGTCGAGCGGGGCGTCGAGCTCGTCGAGCACGCAGAAGGGGCTGGGCTTGATCATGTAGATCGAGAATAGCAGCGCGACTGCGGTCATCGAACGTTCGCCACCGGAGAGCAGCGTGATCGACTGAAGTTTCTTGCCGGGTGGCTTGGCGATCACCTCGATGCCGGACTCAAGCGGGTCGGATTCGTCAAGCAGGGTGAGGTCGGCCTGGCCTTTTTCGCCAAAGAGTTCCTTGAACATCGTCTGGAAGTTGATGCGAACTTGCGCGAAAGTTTCGGCGAAGAGGCGTTGGGTCTCGGTGTTGATGCGTTCGATGACTTCGAGCAATTCGGTTTTCGATGAGACCAGGTCGTCGTGTTGCTTGCGCAGGAAATTGTAGCGTTCTTCGAGTTCCTCGAATTCTTCGATCGCGTCGAGGTTGACTGGGCCCATGGCATCGAGGCGGCGCTTGATGTCGGTGACGATGGATTCGATGAATTCCCAGTCCGGTTCACCGGTCATTTCGCCGGGAATTTCCGCGTCGTCGGAGCCGGTGGCGTCGACCACGATGGTGGGCATGTCGTCCTCGGCTTCGTCGTCGGAGGATTCGGATGCGAATGAGTCATCCTCGTCGGCGGTGACCACCGTTTGTTTGCCGCCGCGGGCTTGGAGGGCTTTTTGTGATGCCACGCTGGCGAGGAGCGCGTGGGCATCGGGCTCGAAGGTGCTGAGGTCGATTTGGTAGCGTTCGGCGATCGAGTTGTTGAGGTTTTCGAGGCGCAGGTCGAGCTTGGTTGCGGCGATTTCCTCGCGGCCTTTTTGTTCGTTGATGCGTGAAAGGTCGCGACGGAGTGCGGCGAGTTCCGTTTCGGCACTTTCGATGGATTCGAGAAGTGCGGCGCGTCCGCTCGAGCGGGATTCGATTTCCTTTTCGAGATCTTCGGCTTCGAGTCGGTGGGTTTCGCATTCTTCGGCGAGTCGGCTGTTTTCGGCGCTGGCATCGTCGATGCGTTGGGTGAACGATTCGATTTCCGCTTCGCGGCGAATGGATGCTTCGCGGAGTTCCGAGAGACGGTTTTCCATCGGCCGTTGTTGTTCCTCGGCGGCTTGTTTCGCACGGCGCTCGACGGCGAGTTCGGTGCGGAGGTTGTTGAGGTCGTTGGTGAGTTCGCCTTCGCGTTGGACGATTGAGTCTGCCTCCGACTGGAGACGACGGGCATCGGTTTCGAGGCCTTCGAGGCGTTCGCGCGACTGGTGGAGTTCTGCTTCGAGTTGGACGCGGCCTTCGGCGGCGGCGCGTTCGCGGTTGTCGAGTTCGCCGCGTTCCCAGCGAACATTTTCGAGTTTGGTGTCGAGATTTTCGACTTCGCGGGTGGCGAGGGTGAGTTGGCCTTGAAGGGTTGAGAGTTCGACCTTTTGGCGTTGCAGGCGTTCGCGGGCGACTTCTACTTCCTCGCGAAGTTGTTCGAGGTTTGCCTCGGTGTCGGTCACGCGGCGGCGTGCGGCTTCATCGGCTTGGACGAGTGATGCCACTTCGCTTTCGAGCGTGCGGACTTCGTTGCGAAGCTCGAGCACCGAGGTCGAGCCCTCGGCGGTTGAGCCGCCGCGCAGCGTGCCTTCGCCGCCGAGGATCACACCGGCGAGCGTGACAAAAGTGACGCCAGGGTGGTTTGGGCGCAGACGCAATGCGGTGGCGAGGTTGGGCACGATGAGCACGCGATCGAGCAGTCGCTCGATGATGCCGGAGATGCGTTTGTCCGATTTCACGCGGTCGAGCGCCCATGCGGTGGCACCTTCAGGCAGCGCTTCCATTTGGGTGCCAGCGGCGTGCGCGACGAAGGTTTCGGGGATGATCGCCGCGATGCCGAGTTGCTTGGCGGTGAGGCGTTCGATCAGCGCCTCGGCGACCGCCTGGTCCTGCACGAGCACGGCCTGGAGGTGGTTGC
>JBEINR010000157.1:0-2377 GCA_040377995.1 Akkermansiaceae bacterium
GAGAGCACCTTCGCATCGCGGTGCAAAAGGCCCACGAGGTCGGCCCGTTGCTGGGGGATTCGGTAGTCGAGGCAGCGCACGCGGTCGGCGAGAGCGGCCGAGCAGGCATCGAGTAGCTGATCGAGCCCCGCGCGGGTGAATGCCGAGACGCGAAGTGCATCGGGAAACATTCGTGCGAGTGAGGCGATTTGCTCGGGGTCATCGACGAGGTCGATTTTGTTGAGGACGGTGATCGTGGGTTTGCCCTCTGCGCCGAGTTCGTCGAGCACTTCGAGGGTGGTGCGGTGGAAGCGCTCGATTTCCGGCGAGGTGGCATCGAGCACATGGATGAGGAAATCGGCGAGCACCGCTTCTTCGAGTGTGGCCTTGAAGGCCTCGACCAAGCGGTGGGGCAAGTTGCGCACGAAGCCGACCGTGTCGGTGAGCAGTAGCGGTTGGCCATCGGGCAGATCGATGCGGCGCGTGGTCGTGTCGAGCGTGGCAAAGAGCATGTCCTTGGCCATCACGTCGGCGCCGCTCAGCGCATTGAGCAAGGTCGACTTGCCGGCATTCGTGTAGCCGACGATGGCGGCGTGCGGGGTTTCGAGTTTCTCGCGTTCCTTGCGTTGGGTGCGGCGTTGTTTGCGAACTTGTTCGAGTTCGCGCTTGCAGCGATCGATGCTGAGGTTGGCCAGTCGGCGGTCGACCTCGATTTGTTTTTCGCCCATGCCGCGTGCCGCGCCACCGCCTTGGCCGCCGCCGGATCCGCCTTCGCGGTCGAGGTGCCCCCACATCCGTGCGAGTCGAGGCAGCGCGTATTGCATGCGGGCGAGCTCGACTTGCAGGCGTGCTTCCTTTGTCTGCGCGCGTTTGGCAAAAATATCGAGAATCACCTCCTCGCGATCGATCACGCAGAGGTCGGCGAGTTTTTCCCACTCGCGTTGCTGCGAGGGCGCGAGGCCATTGTCGATGACGATCACATCGCAGTCATGCGCGCGGGCGAGGCTCACGATTTCATCGGCCTTGCCGGTGCCGCAGAGCAATTTTTTGTGCATGTCGCGGCAACGGGCGAGCACGGAATCGACCACCTCGATGCCCAGCGTCTTGACCAACTCGCCGAGCTCCTCGAGCAGCGACTCCGCCTCATCCATTTCTCGCGGATCGAAACAAAAACGCACCAGCAGCGCGCGTTCTACCATCTCCGGTTTCTGCCTGACCTCAAACATCCGAGGCAGGGGTAGCACCGGATGGCGGCGCGGGCCATGCGAAATTTTTGCCAAGGCGGGCGATTTCCGCAGGGCAATCCGTTTCAACTCTTGCGGGGGACGGCTGTGGCGCTTAAGCCATGCCTGTCATGTCCGCAGACGCCACGCCACAAACGCATTCGACCGAGGCCGAACTCATCGCCATCCGCCGCGAGAAACTCGCCAAACTCCGCGAGCTCGGAATCGATCCTTATGGTGCGAGATATTCCGTCGACACCACCCCGGGCGAACTGCGGGCCAACTTCAGCGAAGGTCGCCGCGTTAAGATCGCGGGCCGCATCACCGCGCTGCGCGACATGGGCAAGTCGGTGTTCTTCCAGCTCGGCGATGTGCTCGGATCGATCCAGGGCTACCTCGGCACCAAGAACCTCGGCGAAAACGAGGCGGCCGCGTGGAAATGCCTCGATCGCGGCGATTGGATCGGCATCGAGGGTGAAACTTTTGTCACCAAGACCGGCGAGCCGACCGTGAAGGTCGAGAGCTTCACGGTGCTTTCAAAGTCGCTGCGGCCGATGCCCGACAAGTTCCATGGTCTCGCCGATCGCGAAACGAAATACCGCAAGCGTCACCTCGACCTAATGGGCAACCCGGAGAGCGCGAACCTCTTCGTGACGCGTTCGCTGATGCTTGCCGAGATCCGCAAGTTTTTGCAGGACAGGGGATTTCTCGAGGTCGAGACGCCGATGCTGCAAGATGTCGCGGGCGGTGCGGCGGCACGTCCTTTCGAGACGCATCACAACGCGCTTGGCATGCCGCTCACGCTGCGCATCGCGCCCGAACTTTTCCTCAAGCGTCTGCTGGTCGGCGGCTACACGAAAATTTTTGAGCTCAACCGGAATTTCCGCAACGAAGGCATTTCGCGCCGCCACAATCCTGAGTTCACGATGCTTGAAGCTTACTGGGCGTTTTCGGATTTCGAGGAAATGGCCAATCTCGTCGAGGAAATGACCTGCCACCTCGCGGAGAAATTTTGTGGTGGCTTGAAAATCGAACACAAGGACGAGGACGGCAATGTCACACGCAAGATTGATCTCACGCGTCCGTGGCGCCGCGCGAATTACCACGACCTCATCAAGCTCGCTGCCGGTGATGATTTCTTCGAGCTCAGCCCGGCCGGTCGCCGACTGCGCTGC
>JBEINR010000167.1:0-2271 GCA_040377995.1 Akkermansiaceae bacterium
ACAGGCGCGCGAGAACCGCCATGTCCGCGATGCGGAAAAGCCCGAGAAGACCATGCCCGCTCTCGACGAAGACGAGCTGATGGCGCTGATCGCCGAACACGAGGTGCCGTTCGTGCTGATCCTCGACTGCGTGCAAGACCCGCACAACCTCGGTGCAATCCTCCGCACGGCCGATGCCGCCGGCGTGCATGCGGTGGTCGCGCCCAAGGACAAAGCGGTCGGCATCACCGAGACCGTGCGCCGCATCTCGGTCGGCGCCGCCGATCATGTGCCTTTCGCGCAAGTCACCAATCTCGCCCGCACGATGGAGAAACTCAAAGCCGCCGGACTCTGGCTCGTGGGCACCTCGGATCATGCAAAATCAAAATCCATTTACGAACTCGATCTCAAAGGTCCGCTCGCGCTGGTGATGGGGGCCGAAGAAAAAGGCATGCGCCGACTCACCGAGGAAAATTGCGATTTCCTCGCGTCGATCCCGATGGCCGGCAAAGTCGAGTGCCTCAATGTCTCGGTGGCCACCGGCGTTTGCCTGTTCGAGGCGGTGCGACAGCGCGCAAACCCGCCATCATGAACGAGCCCGTTCGCATTCTGTCCGACCTCCACCTCGGACACAAAATTTCGCGGATCCGGCAAGTCTCCGCGCTGCGCCCGCTGATCGCCGGCGCCGGCACGGTGATCTTCAATGGCGACACCTGGCAGGAACTCGCAGCGCCGTTTCGCCAGCGAGCGCGCGAACTGCTCGATGAGCTCCAATGGCTCTGCGCCGAGGAGGCGGCCGATGCGATTTTTCTGCCGGGCAATCACGACCCATCGTGGCCGGGCAAGGGCTGGATCGAATTGGCAAATGGCCGCATCGTCATCAGCCATGGCGACAGCGTGCTTTTCGACGGTTCACCATGGAAACGCGAGGTTCTCACCAACCGTGAAAAAATTCTCGAGATGTGGCGGCAATTTCCCGATGCGGCGCACGATCCCGCTCAACGCCACGAACTCGCCCGCCTGATCGCTCGCGAACTCTGCTCGGTCGAGCACCCTTCCGGCCGGCACTTCATCCATCGCGCGTGGGACGCCGCGTTTCCGCCAACCCGCGCCCTTTTCATGCTCGAAAGCTGGCTGCATCAAGGCCGCCACGGAGCCACATTTCTCGAACGCTATTTTCCGAATGCCGAGGTCCTCGTGATGGGTCACTTCCACCAACGCGGCTGCTGGCAACATCGCGGCAAACTCATCATCAACACCGGCACCTTCATGGATCCGGGCCGCGCCCAATGGGTCGAGTGGCACAAGGGCCAACTCAGCCGCGGACACATCATCGAAGACGCGCAAGCCTGCAAACTCGGTGACACACTCGACCTTTGGCGTGTCGAGTAAATTCCCCGTACCCGCCTCATCCGGCCCCGAAGTAGTGGACTCTCGGCTTGAAAAGCCCCTCGGCTGGGTTTATCAACGCGCGCCCACGCAACCTTTCGGGCCACCCTTTCATCATGAACGCCATCACTCGCTGCTTCGATACCTACTGGTCTTCCTCTATTGGAAAAAAAATCGTGGTCGCGGTGACGGGTATCTTGCTCTGCCTGTTTCTCGCAGGGCACCTCGCTGGCAACTTGCTGATCTACGCCGGCCGCGAAGCCTTCAACGAATACGCCGCGTTTCTTCATTCGATGCTACACGGCGCCGGCATCTGGATCGCTCGCATCGGATTGCTGGTGGCAGTGACGCTGCATGTCGTCGGCACCATCGCACTGACGCGTCAGAATCGCGCCGCCCGCCAACCTTACGAATGCAAGGCGACGATCCAAGCCACCAAGTCATCGCGCCTGATGATTTGGTCGGGCCTCACGATTCTCGCCTTCGTGATTTTCCACCTGCTGCACTTCACGGTGCGTGTTGATTGCCAGCTTGCATCGCTCGGCAAGGATGACCCCTACGGCATGGTGATCGTGGGCTTCAAAAGCATTCCTGTTTCCGCATTTTACATTCTTGCGATCACGCTGTTGTGCTCGCACCTGCATCACGGAGTGGCCTCGATCTTCCAGACGCTTGGTTTGCGAACCAAGAAAAACGATGGCGCCATCCGCCAATTTTCCGGCGCCTTCAGCCTCATCATCTGGCTCGGTTTCATTTCCATTCCGATTTCGGTTCTTCTGAAACTTTTGAAATTCTGAATGCCCATCGCGGCGGTCAACTCCAACCACATTTCCCATGTCCATCATCCTCGACAGCAAGATCCCATCCGGCCCGCTTGAACAAAAGTGGTCCAAGCACAAGATG
>JBEINR010000017.1:0-8644 GCA_040377995.1 Akkermansiaceae bacterium
AGTAGAATGACACCGGCGGGGCAGCAAAAAAGAGGCTGAAAGAGGTCGATGCTCCAAATAGTTGCCAGCCAGCCAAATTTTCCATCTCGCATTTGATTCCGTTCAGGATCACCCGCCGCTTCTTGCGGTCATAGCTAAGGGTGTTTTCCCAATGCCCCTCCTTGGGCATGATGGAGAACCACTTCTCCGCCTGCTCTTCCGTCGTCAGCTCCCGGTAGTGCTTGAAGATGATCGATGGCGAGTTTCCTGCCTCAAGCGCTACCTGGTCGGCACTCTGGACGATGGCAATGCGGTAACTGATGAATGAATGCCTCAGCACATTGCGCGGCCACCCGATCTTGAGGGCACGAGCCAATGCCGACACATCCACATGCATGTTCTTTGTCGAAACTACCTTGCCAGTGCGTTTGAGCGGCTCCAGCCACGCAGCCAGATTGTTCGTGATGGGAACCACCCGTCTTGAAGCGGTTTTTGCCTGCCCTGCCCGTATTTCGATGATGCGCCGCTCCAAGTTCACCGCCGACCAGTCCAGGCGATTGAGCTCCGCCACCCGAATCCCGGAGAAGGCACCGATGGCTAGAATGGGAACCAAGCGGGGCGGCGCGGAGTGCAGGATCACCTCCATTTGCGCGGGTATGAAGATCGTGACATCGTCCGACACATTTTTGACCAAGCGCACGGAATCGGCCGCAGTGTTGCGCTCCTCAGGAAGGTAATTGCGACTGCGGGCAAAGGAGAAGAATACCTTGATGCAACGCAGCATCGAGTTGCGTGTTCCTGGGGCCACATCGAGCGAACGTAGCCATGCGTCGATTTCCTGCGATGTGGTGTCGAGAATCTCGCCGGGAAAGCGAAGAGCGAAGCGATTGAGCGTCGTCTTCAACTGGCCCATATAGACCTTGCTCGCCCCATCTTGTTCACGGTGCAGCAGCATTTCCGCCACCACCTCGGGGATCCTCACCCGCTGCACCACCTTCTTGAAGTGTCGTCCATACTCTGAAGCCATGGCAGCGAGGGATTCCGTGCCAGCCAAGTCCCGCGCACGAATGTAGTCCTCCACCGCAGCGACAAGTGGTATGCCGGTTTTATCAAGCATCGCCACGGCTGCCTTGAAGCTATCGCGCTCGTGCGGTTTAAGGTCGGTGACGTGCTGCATGCCTACCTGAATTCGCTGCGCAACGAAGAGCGCCTCGCGCTTGGCACAATCGAGGCTGGTGAAAACTTTCCGCATCCTGCGCTCGTCCCGATAGAAACTCAGTTTGTAGCGGACTCGGCCCTTGGTTTCTGTGCGGTAGATCGGCACCATGGCGGAACCCGATTTGACCTTAAGAAACGGTCCCTTTTTTCCTACCTTTGGAACCCCTTGTCTTTGAGCGGACTGCATAGGCAGATCCCACATTTGTCACCATTTTGTCACCACCCTGTGGGGTGTCAACGGGGAGGTGCTTCGATCTCTTAACCCATTGAAAATGAGATGGTGCGCGCGAAAGGACTCGAACCTTCACGGGGTTGCCCCCACTAGAACCTGAATCTAGCGCGTCTACCAATTCCGCCACGCGCGCACTGTTGTTGGCCTTGCGGCCGGGGCGGGAAGTCAACACTTCGGCGGCGGGAATGCAAGCCTGTTTGATGCGGAAATGGCGCATCGGCGCAAATTTGCCGAAATTGCCGACAATTCACTGCTCTTACCGCGCTTTGATCGTTGCCAAGCCCCCTCCGGGTCCAACAACCTCCCCCACACACATGCAACGCTCCACCCCATTGATCCTGGTCCTGATTCTTGCCATCACGGCGATGTTCCTGTCGCTGCGATCGGGGCCCGATTCGAAACCGTCCCCTGCCCCGGAGACCGCGAGCGCACCGCAAAGCCTGACGACGAATGCCGAAACAGAAGCCGGCGAGGTGCCGACCGCCAAATCATGGCCGCAGGCATCATCCGACATCGCCCCGGATCCCAAGGCGGTCTTCGGTCAACTGCCCAACGGCATGCGTTATCTGATCTATCCGAACAGCGAGCCACCGGGTCGCATTTCGCTCCGCCTGCACATCGCCGCGGGCTCATTGATGGAAGCCGAGGACCAACGCGGTCTCGCCCATTTCCTCGAGCACATGGTTTTCAATGGCACCAAGCATCACACCGCCGCCGAACTCGTGCCGCGCATGCAACGCCTCGGCATCGCCTTCGGTGCTCACGCAAATGCCTACACTTCATTCGACGAAACCGTTTACATGCTCGACCTGCCCGACATGTCGGAGGAAACGATGAAACTCGCCTTCACCGTCATGCGCGACTTCGGCGATGGCGCGTTGCTCGACCCGGCGGAAATCGACAAGGAACGCGGCGTGATCCTTTCGGAAAAAGTGAGCCGCGATTCGGTCGGCTACCGCCTCATGCAACAACAGTTTTCCAAAGTGCTGCCCGATTCGCTCGTCACGCGGCGTTTCCCAATCGGCGAGGAAGAAATCATCAGCAAGGCCCCGCGCGAGAGATTCGCCGACCTCTACACGCGCTACTACACGCCCAACCGCATGACCTTTGTGATCGTCGGCGATGTGAAACCTGCGGAAATCCGCAGCCGCATCGAATCGACATTCGCATCGATGCAAAACCCGAAAAACTCCGGCGCAGAGCCCGAGCTAGGAAGCATCAAGCCATTCGAAGACATCAAGACTTCGGTCTTCAGCGACAAGGAGGTCGATGCCACCGAAGTTTCGCTCACGCTTGTGCGCGACTACAAAGACAAGCCCGACACCGCCGCCAACCGCATCGAAAAAATGCCTCTCGACATCGCCCATGCGATCATCGGCCGCCGCTTCGAACGGCTCTCGAAGGAAAAAAATTCCCCTCTCGCCGAAGGCTCGGCGATGGATGAAATCCTCTTCAACCACATCGAGCTCGGGTCGATCGACATCACCGCCGCCGACGACCGCTGGCGCGAGGTGGTGCCCATTCTCGAGCGCGAATTCCGCCGCGCGATCGAGCATGGATTTTCCGAATCGGAACTCGCCGAAGCGAAATCGAATCTGATCAACCGCTACGAGCAGCAGGTGAAACAGAAAGCAACCCGCAAGTCCGAAGGCATCGCCACCGTGCTCGCCCGCACGATCAACGACCACTCGGTTTTCTCCGATCCGGAGACCGATCTCGCCATCGCCCAACGCGGGCTCGATGCGATCAACACCGAAGCCTGCCATGAGGCGTTTCGGAAATTTTGGCAGTCGACGGGTCATCATCTGATCCTCACCACCAAGGAGCCACCGCCTAACGCGGAAGAAGATCTCGCAAAAATTTTCAAAGCTTCGCAAAGCAATGCGGTCGAAGCGCCGGTCTCGCGCGCGATCCGGATTTTTGATTACGCCGATTTCGGCAAGCCCGGAAAAATCGATTCGCAAAAAGAAGTCGCCGATCTCTGCATCACCCAACTGGTGCTTTCCAACAAGGTCCGCATCAACCTCAAGCGCAGCGAGTTCGAACAAGGGAAAATCCGCGTTCTGGCACGAATCGGCACAGGCAAGTTGGGTCAGCCACGCTCGATGCCGATGCTCGATTCATTTGCCCAATCGATCTTCGAAGGCGGCGGCCTCGGCAAGTACTCGACCGACGAACTGCGCCAGATCCTCGCCGGAAGAAATGTCGGCTCGAGCCTCGCCATCGAGGAAGATGCGATCACCATCAGCGGCACAACCACGCCTGCCGATTTCGCGACACAGCTGAAACTGATGTGTGCCTCGATCACCGATCCGGGCTACCGTGAAGAAGCCTTGTGGCAATTCCGCAAAGGCATCCCGATGCTGCAACAGCAGATCAAACACACCCCGGCTGGGCCGCAAATGGAAATGGAGTCATGGCTGCACGGCAGCGACTCGCGCTTCGCCATCGCCAGCGAAAAGAAACTCGCATCCTACGAAATCCGCGATGCGAAAAAATGGCTCAGCCCCGAACTCTCGAAAGGCCCGATCGAACTCAGCATCGTTGGCGATTTCAACCAACAGGAAATCATCCCCGAGCTGCTCAACACCTTCGGCGCGTTGCCACGACGCGGGTCCTTGCCTGATGACATCGCCGATCTGCGCGAGATCAATTTCCCTAAAGCACCAGCGAACAAGACCTTCACCTACGACACCAAAATCTCGCAGGCGATCGCGATCGCAATTTGGAAAACCAAGGGACTGCGCGGGAATCAGCCCGAGTTCCGCCGACTGAACATCCTCGCATCAATTCTCGGCGATCGTCTGCGCGAAGAGATCCGCGAGAAACTTGGCGCATCCTACAGCCCGAACGCTGGCGCCGACGGATCCGACGCACTCGACGGCATGGGCTACATCGCCGCCCAAAGCGTTGGCAAACCGGAGGACCTCGACCGCCTCCTCGAAACCATGCGCAACCTCGCCGATGACCTCTCCAAAAATGGCGCCTCCGCCGACGAACTTGACCGCGCCCTCAAACCCGTCCTCGGCATCCTCGAAAAATCCCTGCGCGACAACGGCTACTGGCTCAACACCGTCATGAGCCAATCCCAAGCCGACCCGAAACGCCTCGACCTCGCCCGCAACCGCGACGCCGACTACCGCTCGATCACCCTCGAAGAAATCAACACCCTCGCCAAAAAATACCTCTCACGAGACAACGCGCTGGAAGTGAAAATTTTGCCGAAGTAACGCAGTACTAGTCATCAACCCCACGCATGCAGTCAGAGATTGACCCGCCGTGCAAATGCCTTATTTTGATCCCATGCCACTCATGAGCATACCAGCCCATTTCGATGGCACCCAGGTCTTGCTGGACGAGAAAGTCGCGCTGCCGCTGAACGCTCGCTTGCTCGTGACTGTTCTTGATGGATCCAACGAAGATCGCGAAGAATTTCTCCAGCTTGCCGCCAACAGTCTCGCCACGGCTTATTCGGACGAAGAAGTCGAATACACCGCCGCCGACCTCAAGCGATGAAGCCAGGAAACGTCGCGTTGGCACAAATTCAGCAGGCTGATGGCCGGCTCAAGACGCGACCTGTTTTGATCCTCTGCCAAACTCCGCCATTCTCCGACCCTCTGGTTTGCGCCTTGAGTTCAAGGCTCCATCACAAATGCGAGGGGTTTGATGAAATCATCAGCGATTCCGATGATGACTATCACGACAGCGGACTTAAAGTTCCATCTTTGATCCGACTTGGAATGATTGCGACCATTCCTGCTTCCGCAATGCTTGGATCGTTGGGAAAAATTTCGCATGATCGACTCAATCGATTGAGGTCACGCCTATCAAATCACATTCACCCGACAACGGAGCAAGCCACCAACAACCGATAACCTTCTGTAGAAAAAATCGAAGCCTCCTTTCCCCTCTCCCACCCCATGCCACGCATCGCCCTGCTTCAATCGAAAACCTTCGCGACCAAGGCCGAGTCCTTCGATCATCATGAGAAGCTCATCCGCCAGGCTGCGGCCGATGGTGCGAACATCGTGGTGACGCAGGAACTTTTCCTCACGCCGTACTTTTGCACGATCGAGGATCCGGCGCTCTTCGATCTCGCCGATCCCCTTCCTGGACCGGTGACCGATCGTCTCGGCAAAATTGCGGGCGAGCTCGGCATCGTGCTCATCTCCTCGCTCTTCGAACATCGCGGGCCAGGGCTCTATCACAACACCGCCGCGATCCACGATGCCGATGGCACGCTGCTCGGGCTTTACCGCAAATCACACATCCCGCAGGACCCGGCCTTCGAGGAAAAATTTTACTTCACGCCCGGCGACAGCGGTTGGCCGGTTTGGAACACGATGTTCGGCAAACTCGGCGTGCTCATTTGCTGGGATCAATGGTATCCCGAAGCCGCAAGGCTGATGGCGCTCGGCGGCGCGCAGGTGCTCATTTACCCCACTGCCATCGGCTGGCTGCCGGAAGAAAAACCAACACTCGGCGACGCGCAACACTGCGCGTGGGAAACCGTCCAACGCGGCCACGCGGTCGCCAACGGCTGCTACCTTGCGGCCGTCAACCGCACCGGCACGCAGGACAACACCGAGTTTTGGGGCCGCTCGTTCATCACCAACCCCTACGGCGAAATCGTCGCCAAGGCCTCGACCGAACATGAGGAAATCCTTTGCCACGATCTCGACTTCGACGCGGTCGAAGATTTCCGCCGCATCTGGCCATTTTTCCGCGACCGCCGCATCGACGCCTATGGCGACCTCACCAAGCGCTGGCGCGAATAAACCCCTTTCATTCGATGCGCCTGCTCCTGATCGAAGACAACGCTTCGCTGCGCGACGCAACGCGGCAATACATGTACGAGGCAGGCTTCATCGTCGATACCGCCGCAACCGGTGACGAAGGTCTTTGGGCCGCAGAGGAAAACCCCTACGATGTCGTGCTGCTCGATCTCATGCTGCCAAAAGTCGACGGCATGGAAATCCTGCGCCGCCTGCGAGCGAAAGAAAACCCCGTGCATATATTGGTGATGAGCGCGCGCGACGGACTCGATGACCGACTGCAGGCATTGGATGCCGGCGCCGATGATTATCTCGTAAAACCATTCTCACTCTCCGAGGCCCTCGCCCGCACCCGAGCTCTGCTGCGCAGAAGTTACCAAAGGAAAAATCCGCTCATGCGAGTGGCAGACCTCACGCTCGACCCCATTCGGCGCTGCGTTCAACGCGGCGACGCAGCGATCGTTCTCACCGCACTCGAATACCGCTTGCTGGAATACCTTTTCCACCGCGCGGGTGAAGTGGTTTCAAGGGCCGACATCTGGGAGCATGTCTTCGAAGACGGCACGGGCGGCACCAGCAACAGCGTCGAAGTCTACATCGGATACCTGCGCAAAAAAATCAATCCCGCCGGCGAACCCGATCTGATCCACACCAAGCGTGGCCACGGATACATCCTGGAGGACAGGGCCTGATGAAGCATCCGTCCATTCGCAACAGCCTCCTCGTCCGCTGCGGCATCGGCGTCGGAGCGCTCATGCTCGCGCTTTCGATCTCGATCTACTACGCCGCCAGACACGGGCTCTACAAGGAGATCGACCGCTCCATCAATCAAACTGCCGCATTGCTCGGCAACCAGATCGAACTGGAAAACAATGAGCTCACCTTCGAGTGGCAGGAAGGCATCGGCACCAACAAACAACTCATCGATGCCGGTCTTTTTCAATTCTGGAACGAGGCCACCGGCGAGGTAACCCGATCGGCAGGACTGCGCTCCTTCGACCTCCCGAAATTCTGCGGACCCGATGGCAGACCCGAACTTCGCGACATCAAGCTCCCGCAAAATGGCAGGCACGCGAGAGCCATCGGCATCAGGGTCTACCCATTTGTATTGCCCGAGGAAATGGCACGCATGAAAGAAAGCGGCCAGCTCACCGATCCGCGCTCACTGCCGCACATTCTCGTGGTCGCCCAGGATGCCAAACCAGTTCATTATGTGCTCACCCGCCTGCGCTGGATCCTCGGCCTTGGCACGCTCACCACCCTTGGCATCGGATTTTTTCTCATCAACCGCGCGATCAGGCATTCGCTGCAACCGATCGAAACACTCAGCGAGCAAGTCGCCAAACGCGAAGGCAATCGCTTGGACTCCGCCCTCGAACTCTCATCCAAGCTACCATCTGAACTCACCGGCCTCGCCGAAAGTTTCGACTCCTTGCTCGGTCGGGTGGCCTCATTGAGAATGCGCGAGAAGGACTTCATTCGCAACGCCGCCCACGAGCTGCGAACACCAATCGCCGGACTTCGCGCAACGATCGAGCTGGCATTGAACCGCCCCCGAAGCGCGGAGGAATATCAAAGCAAACTTGAGTCATGCCACTCGCAGGTCACCGCCATCGGCGAACTCCTAAACCGCCTCTCGGCACTGGCCCGCATGGGAAATGCCAAGCCCTTGCGGCCGGAAAAAATCAACATTACGGAGATTCTGAACCTCTGCCTGCAAAATTTCCAAACACGCTTCGATCAACGATATCTCACGGTCACACGCAAATTTGCACAAACACCCTGCCACGCGAACGGCGATGCCACACTGGCCACGATGATCATCAAGAACCTGCTCGACAATGCCGCATGCTACTCGCCCGAATCATCGCAAATCGATGTGGAAATCAGCGAAACCAACGGCCATGTGCGGGTCTTGATTCAAAATCGCTCCGATGATCTCCCCGATGAGCTGGACCGACTGTTCGAGCCACTTTTCCGCAAGGACAGCTCCCGCCAAAACGAAGGCTCACATCTGGGCATCGGACTCAGCCTCAGCCTCGAATCCGCCCACGCAATGGGTGGAAAACTGCTCGCGCAAAAAACCGCCGGCGGCCTGATTGGGTTCTCATTCATCCTGCCAAGCGGCGCCTGATCGATCAGCCGATCTGCAATATCGGCCATCAGCAAACGCGACACGGAGGGCGCCTCCGGATTTTTTCCGCCGAAACGCCCCCCTCTCTCACCGGATTCTCATGTTCGGAAAGCTAAGTTCCCGCATCCGGAGCGATAAACGACTCCACGATCCCTGCACATTCACACGACTTCATGAGAGAGCGATTCATTCATTCCTACGCCGCTCGCCTGGCATTCCTAGTCGTTGCGATTCCCGTGGCATTCACCATTTTTTACATGCGCATGACCCTCTCAAGGTTCACCGACCTCTTCCACTCCCCCCCTA
>JBEINR010000102.1:0-3476 GCA_040377995.1 Akkermansiaceae bacterium
CCGGACTCCCACCCGGCGTGGTCAACATCGTCACCGGCGGAGCCGAAACTGGCGCGCTGGTGGTCAATCATCCGCTCGCCGCAAAGATCGCCTTCACCGGGTCGACCGAGGTTGGAAAAATGATCCAACACTTGCTCGCCGGCACTGGCAAAAAACTCTCGCTCGAACTCGGTGGCAAGGCCGCCAACATCGTCTTCGAAGACGCGCCGATCGATCAAGCGGTCGAAGGAGTGATCAATGGCATCTTTTTCAATCAAGGCCATGTCTGCTGCGCCGGATCCCGCCTGCTCGTGCAGGAAGGCATCGCTGCGGCATTCACCGCACGCTTGAGACGCCGCATGGCAAGCCTCCGCGTCGGTGATCCGCTCGACAAAAACACCGATGTAGGCGCCATCAATTCACTCGCTCAGTTGAAAAAAATCCAAGAGCTCGTGCAATCGGGCATCGACGATGGCACAGAGATGCACCAACACGCCTGCCAACTTCCGAAAAAAGGTTTCTATTTTCCACCCACGCTCTTCACCGGCGTCTCGATGAGCCAACGCATCGCCAGCGAGGAAATTTTCGGACCCGTCCTTTCGATCCTCACCTTCCGCACACCAGAGGAAGCAATCGAAAAAGCCAACAACACCCGCTTCGGACTCTCAGCCGGCGTATGGACCGACAAGGGTTCGCGCATCCTAATGATGGCCTCACGCCTCAAGGCCGGCGTGGTCTGGGCCAACACCTATCACAAGTTCGATCCCGCAAGCCCCTTCGGCGGATACAAAGAATCCGGCTTCGGCCGCGAAGGCGGCAAACACGGCTTGCTCGAATATTCACAACTCGTGTGAAACTCAGGACAACGATGAGCACCACACCCCACACCATCCCATGCGGCGCAATCATCGTCGCCGCCGGAAACAGCCGCCGACTCGGCCATGACAAACTCACATGGACACTCGATGGCATCACTGTCCTGCGTCGCAGCATCAACGCGTTTCTCGATTCAAAAAACATCCACACAATCGTGGTGGTCTGCCCGCTGGATCGTTGGAACCAAATCGATCATGAAAATTTCACCAAGCCGGTGACCCGCGTCGATGGTGGTAAGGAGCGCCAGGATTCGGTCGCCGCCGGACTCGCGGCTTTGCCCGCCGACACGCAACTGGTCGCCGTCCACGATGGCGCGCGACCGCTTGTTTCGCCGAACGACATCGACCGCTGCGTCGAAGCAGCCCACGCATTCGGTGCCGCCGCACTCGCCCGCCGCGCAACCGAAACGATGAAACGCTCGGACGACAACGACTTCAACACCGAGCCAGTCGACCGCCACAATCTCTGGTGCATGGAAACCCCACAGGTTTTCCGAACCGATCTCCTGCGCGACGCAAGCAACGCGATCGCACGCGACGGCATCACTGCCACCGATGAAGTCAGCGCCGTCGAACAACTCGGCACAAAAGTGAAGTTTGTGGAGTCCCAGAACCCGAATCTTAAAATCACCACACCCGCCGACCTCGCCCTCGCCGAAGCCATGGTGAAAATCCAAACGACCCGATGAATAAGGCAATCTACGACTGGTGCCAAATCAACAACGGCCCACGCCTCGCTGTCGCCACCATGACCCATGCCGAGTGCGCCTCGTTTGCCATCCATGTGCCCGCTGGCAGCCGCGATGAATCCAACCTGCCCGCAGGCCTCGCGCACTTCGTCGAACACATGGTCTTCAAGGGCACACACAGCCGCAGCGCTCGCGACCTGACTTTCGAAATTGAAAATGTCGGCGGCCAAATCAACGCCTGCACCAGCGAGGACCAAACGACCTACGAAGGCCGCGCCGATGCCGACCAACTCGCGACACTCGCCGGCGTGATCAGCGACATGGTCTGGAACCCGAGCTTCCCAGATGCGGAAATCGAACTCGAACGCGAAGTGATCCATGAGGAAATTACCCTCTACCGGGAATCACCCTCCGATCACATCGGCGACCTGATTTCCAAAGCACTCTGGGGCGACCACCCGCTCGGCAACCCGATTTCCGGCAGCGCCAAAAGCATCTCACGCATCACCCGCCAGCACCTGCTCGATTTCACCGCACGCCACCACTTTCGCAATGACATGGTGATCGCCGCCGCCGGACCTTTCAGTCTCGACGAGATCCACGCACTCATCCGCCCGCTGCTGCCAAAAAACTTCCACGATGGCAGCCGTCCAACACCGTTCGAGCCGCGCCCATCTACGATGAACATCGTAGATGAATCCCGCGATACCGACCAACTCCAGCTCGCTCTCGCATGGCACACCCCAGGCCGCCACTCCCCGCAACGCCACGCGCTGCGATTGCTCAGCCTCATGCTGGGCGAATCCGCGAGCTCGCGACTGTTTCTCGAACTCCGCGAAAAACGCGGACTCTGCTACCAGATCACCAGCGATGTGAGCTTTCTCCACGAGACCGGCGCCTTCGAAATCCATGCCGGACTCGCCCCCGAAGGCCGCAACGCGGCACTCGAATGCATCCACGCGGAGATCAACGACCTCGCCACCCGCGGCCCCGCCGACGGCGAATTGGAACGCGCCAAACGCCTCGCCATCTCGCAAAACAAACAAACACTCGAATCCACCGCCTCCCACGCGACATGGGCCGGCGAATGCCTGCTTGAGTTCGGCCGCATCCCCCACCCGCTCGAATGGCGCGACCAAATCCTCGCCGTCACGCGCGAAGAAATCCAATCGATCGCCTCACAAATTTTCTCCGGCCACACACCCGCAATGGCGGAAATCAAACCCGACGCGACCTGAGCCCCCGCCCACACGCCATGCCCTTCCACCCATTCAGCCGCGAACACCTCGCCGCCGTCACGCTGGGCACCTGCATCACCGCGGCCCTGCTCATCACCGCGAAGTCAAATCCCCGCAGGCAACACCTCATCACCCGCCTGCTCGCCTTCACCAACCTCGCCGCCTACCCGCTCAACCTCATCGCATGGAGCACCCACGACCAAGCGATCGACCTCGAAAACCTCCTGCCACTCCACCTCTGCGACATCGCTGCCTTCATCGCCGGATTCGCCCTGCTGACAGGAAATCCGCTGCTGCGCACACTCACCTACTTCTGGGGACTCGCCGCCACGCTCCAAGCCCTGATCACCCCCGCGATCTCGGCTGATTTCCTCACGCCCCCCTTCATCACCTTTTTCATCCAACACTTCGCGATCGTCGCCGCCGCGATCCACATCCCACTCGTCGAAGGTTGGCGTCCGAAATCCCCGCTCTGGAAATCCCCCTTCGACGCCTACCTCGGCGCCCTCGCCTACATGCTTTTCTCGATCGGCATCAACCAATGGCTCGGCACCAATTTCGGCTTCACCTCACGCCCGCCCGACAGGGCCAGCATGATCGACCACCTCGGCCCATGGCCATGGTACCTCGCATCCTTCCAACCCCTCGCCTTCTCGCTATTCTACATCCTCGCCATCCCGCTGCACCACCTCCGG
>JBEINR010000179.1:0-2206 GCA_040377995.1 Akkermansiaceae bacterium
CAAAGCGAAACCTCCTCGCTCGTCAAAGCGCTGCGCCAACCCGCCGGCCGCGGGCAATGGGGCGAAATCCAGCTCCGCCGCGTGGTCGAACTCGCAGGCATGCAGGAACACTGCGATTTCGAAACGCAACACACGACCACCACCGACGAAGGAAAAAAACTCCGACCCGACCTCATCGTCCACCTGCCCGGCGGCAAGACGATCGTCGTCGATTCGAAAACCCCGATGGAGGCCTACCTCGATGCGATCCAAGCGGCCGACGACACGATTCGCGATGAGGCCATGCGCCGCCACTCGGCCCAAGTGCGCGTGCACATCCAGCAACTCGCGTCGAAAAATTACACCAATCAGTTCGCTCACGCGCCGGAGTTCACCGTCCTCTTCCTCCCCAGCGAATCCTTTTTCTCGGCTGCGCTCCAAAACGACCCCGGCCTCATCGAACACGGCGTGGAAAAAAGCGTGATCCTTGCCACGCCCACCACGCTCATCGCCCTGCTCCGCGCCGTCGCCTACGGCTGGCGCCAGGAAGCACTCGCCGAAAACGCACGCGAAATTTCCAAACTCGGCCGCACCCTCCACGAACGCCTCGGCAAGCTCGCCGAGCATTTCGTAAAACTCGGACGCTCGCTCGGACATGCGGTGGAAAATTACAACTCCGCCGTGCGCTCGCTCGAATCACGCGTGCTGGTCACCGCTCGGAAATTTGAAGAACTCCAAGCCGTCGCACCCGATGCCACCATCGCCAGCCCCGAACTGATCGATCATCAACCGCACGCGACCATCGCGTCACTGAATGACGCGACAAAACCTCTCGAACCCACCGAGGATTTTTCATTCGTCCCGGAACCATCACCCAATCCGAAAAACGCAGCCTCCGACCTTCGCTCGGCGCTCTAACAGCAAGCTACCCGATGCTCCCATCGCTCACCGGCCTCTCGCATGAAGAACTGACCTCATGGCTCAAAGAGCAAGGTGAGCCGGCATTTCGCGCGAACCAGATCCTCGATTGGATGTGGAAAAAGAAGGCTGATTCGATCGACGCGATGAGCAACCTGCCCGCAACTCTGCGCGCGAAACTCACGAGTTCATTTCGGCTCGCATCGCTCACCCACACCCACACCCAAGGCTCGGCCGACACCACCCGCAAGTTTCTCTTCAAGCTCCACGACGGACGCTATGTCGAAAGCGTTTTGATCCCCGCCAATCCCGCGCTCTACGGCGGCGCCTCCGATCGACGCACGCTCTGTATTTCATCGCAGGTCGGCTGCGCTTACGGTTGCAAGTTCTGCGCCTCGGGACTCGCCGGATTCACGCGCAACCTCGATGCCTCGGAGATCGCCGGACAAGTCCTCGCTGCCGAACAACTTTCCAACGAACGCGTCGACAACATCGTGTTCATGGGCATGGGCGAACCACTCGCCAACATCAACAACCTGCTTGCAGCGATCAACCTGATTACCAACGAAAAAACCCTCCACCTCGGCGCGCGCCACCTGACGATTTCCACCTCGGGCCTCGTCCCGCAAATCCGCCAACTCGCAGAACACCCGCAGCAAATCCGTCTCGCGATTTCCCTCCACGGCGCCACCGACGAAATCCGCCAGCAAATCATGCCGGTAAATCGGAAGTACCCGCTCGCCGAACTCTTCGACGCGCTCGATTATTGGAACTCACGCAAAAACCAAAAACTCACGCTCGAATACATCCTCATCGAGAACATCAACGACTCACTCGAGCAAGCCGCCATCCTCGCCCGCGTCGCGCGACGCCTCCACGCGAAGGTGAACCTCATCCCCTACAACACGGTCGAAGGCCTCGAGTGGAAACGCCCCAATGACAAACAATGCCGCGCATTTCGCGACATCCTCAAAAATATGGGCGTCCAAGCCACCCTACGCCTCGAAAAAGGCCACGACATCGACGCGGCCTGCGGCCAGCTACGACTCAAGCAGGAAACCGCCGAAGGCATCATCCGCTGAGGCCTCACGCCTCACGGCGACACTCAGGATTTCCTCTCGTTCGCTGGAAACCGACCCTTGCCCGGCGCACTCATCCACGCCCAAGCCGACCTCACCATGTCTCGCACATCCTTTCGCTATGCGACAAAGCCAAGAAGTTCATTAGCAAGTGATGGATCTGCTAACAACTAATCAGGATCGCACGCAAGGCGCGGAAAATAATTCACATGCACTTTTTTTCAATTGAA
>JBEINR010000019.1:0-8421 GCA_040377995.1 Akkermansiaceae bacterium
TCTTCGGCATTGGCTTCCTGCTCTTCGCGAAGGCGCGAGCGTTGCGCACGGTAGAGAATGTAATGCTCGGCCGCCTTGAAGTGGCCCTGGCGCATGAGCTCTTCCTGCACCATGTCCTGCACATCCTCGATGTGAACGAATGACTGGTCTCCACGGCGGATTTTTTCCGTCACCGCGTGAGCGATATCGATCGACGGCTCGGGGTTTTCCTTGATCGTGAGGAAGGCCTTGCGCACCGCGATTTCAATTTTTGTCTCCGACCATGGCACGACATTGCCGTTGCGGCGGATGAGGCGTACGGGCAGCGTGCTTAGCCCGGCATTGAGATCGACCGAGCCGTGTTTTTCTAGCGAGCGGCGGAAGGCAAGCGACTTCGCCACATCGTAGGCTTCGTTCTCGAGCAAGGCCTTTTCGATGAGCAGGTAGAGATCGGACTCGGAAAGACGCAGACGGCCGCCTTCGTCGAGTGACTTGGTCAGCGAGTTGGCCACCGCGTGCGCGACATCGGAAACAAACTGGCGGTTCACGTCCGAGAAGATCGACTTCTCGTCCTCGCTGCGCGCGATGAGCAGGTCGGCAAGCGAATCACCGATCGCATCGGCCACATCCTCGAGCGAAAATTGCGATTCGGCGTTGCCGCGGGTCACGATGATGTCGGAAATCGGCATGCGCTTTTCCTTCGGAAGCACATCGCGCCACAAGAACATGCGGTCAGCGGATGGCAGCGCGAAACGGTCGGTGATGACTTGCTTGAGAACGATGTCTTCGGTGGGATCAATGGAGCGATACATGGGATTTGATTGGCAAAATTTATGTTTTGGAAATGCGTGACGGAATGATGCGAGGCGATGCGAGGCGGGATGAGAGGTGAATCACCCCCACCCCATCGCAGATCAAAGCTCGTCGTCGTCGACAGCTGCGAGAGCTGAGGCCTTTTGGTATTCGGTGACGCGGCCTTCGAAGAAATTTGTTTCCTTCTTGATGTCCATCATCTCGGCGAGCCATGGGAACGGGTTGGTCGCGCTGGGGTTGAGCGGCGCGAGCCCGCATGAAGCGAGACGACGGTCGGCGATGTAATCGATGTAGGTTTCGAAGTCGGTCGAGTTGAGTCCGAGCGCGGAAACTGGCAGGCAGTCGCGGATGAATTGTTTCTCGAGCGTGATACCGTCCTTCATCGTGTCGCGGAGGTCTTCCTTGAACTCCTCGGTCCAGATGTCGGGGTTCTCGTTGATGAGGTCCATGAGCAGGTTGCGGAAGACCTCGATGTGATTCGATTCGTCGCGCAGCGTGTAGCGGAACATCGAGCCGATGCCGGGGAATTTGTTCTGGCGGTAGAGCGAAAGGATCATGCCGAAGAGGCCGTAGAACTGCGTGCCTTCCATCACCTGGCCGAAGAGGAAAATGTTCTTGGCAAGCGCCTGTTTGTTTTCGGTGACGGTGAGGTCGACATCGCGACGCAGCGCGCGCGAATTCGAAACGACGAAGTGATTCTTCGCCTTGATGGTCGGGATGTCCTCAAACATCGCTTCGCACTCGTGCGGGTTAAGGCCGAGCGAAGAGAGCATGTAAACCAGCGAATCGGCATGGATGTTTTCCTCATGCGCGTGACGACCGAGCACCAGCTTGAGCTCCGGCGCGGTGACCACTTCGCGAACGACATGCAGGATGTTGTCGCCGACAATGCCTTCGGCGGCGGAGAAATAACCAATGCCCATTTTGATGATCCAGCGTTCGACATCGCTGATCTCATTGGAGCGCCACTGTTCGACATCCTTTTGCATGGTCACATCCTCCGGCTCCCAGTGGTTGTTCTTCATGGTTTTGTAGAGGTCGTACGCCCACTGGTATTTGAGCGGCAGAATGTTGAAGAACATCGTGTCGCGCCCATTGATCACGCTCTTGGCGGCGATTGCCTGCTCGGCCTTTTCGCGATCGAGGTGAAAGGTGCGGTTTCCAAGGGTAACAGTGGTGGTGACGGAGTTGGCGGACATGTTTGTTTAAGCTCTTTTGGTGGGGGCGGTGGAAAAATGCGGGGAGAGTGAAATCAAATTGAATTTTTTGCCTCGTGAAGCGTCTGAAACCTCATTTGAAATCGGTTCTCGGGTCAATGCTATTTTGCTCATGTGGTATCCACAAATTATTCACAATACTATATCTTGTGGTTTCTGAAATGCATGTATAATGTAAAACAGCCTTAATAAGAAGCTCTTGCAGTGCGATTGGCGAGCAAGCCATCCTAGCCCTAGGGGTTGAAAAAAATTCATCCATCCGGCCAAGACTGGGGCGTTTGGGAAATTTGAAAAAATTCTTAAACATTTCCGAAATTTAACGCCTCTGTTGCCGCTTCGGGGCGGAGTTGCTTGGAATCATTGGATTAAAAATTTTAGGCGCAGCCCACGCGACCGGCAATTGCGGCTTGGCGTAAGGCGAATCGGCCTTAAATTCGACTCGTGAGCGAGCGATTGAAAATTGATCTGGCGACATTGCCGGAAGAGGGGAAGAGCTACGAGGGTGAGTTGAAGGCCGAGGTTTTCGACCTGCCGGAGGGCGATGCAAAGGCGACCGGGCCCTTGAAATACAGCCTTTGGGCCCAACGATTCGGTTCCGAGCTGTTGCTCACTGGAAGCCTCGAGGCACCCTTCGAATTCACCTGCGTGCGGACCCTGCACCCCTTTGTTCAGACCATTCGGCTGGAAAATTCGGCCATTTCGATCGAAATTGACCAAGCCGGTGAAATTGACGCCAGCGAAGCGCTGCGTGAAGAGGTTCTCATCCACTTCCCGATTGACCCCCGCTGCGAGGATGGCGATGTGCCCCAGCACTGCGAAATTGATCCTCGATATTTATCAGTGGACAAACCCGCGGAAGATACTGTACCCACTCCGCCCCGCGGTGCGGGAGCCGATCGATGGTCGGCCCTCGACCAACTCAAGGACCTCAAGGACCAACCCTAACACGAAGCAAGACCATGGCCGTTCCAAAGCGCCGCCAATCCAAAAGCCGTCAGAAAATGCGCCGTGGCGCAAAGCGCTGGCGTGCACCCATCTTCAAGAATTGCCCCGAATGCGGCAGCAAGGTGCCCTCGCACATCGCTTGTCCGTCATGCGGATATTATCGCGACCGCCAGGTGCTCGATGTCGAGGCTCTCTGAGCCTCGTCACGGAAAACTTTCACGGATTGGCCTTCGCGCGTTTCATCCTTCGGGAGTCGAGCGCCGCGGCTGGATCAAGAATCCGGATTTCCCAACGCTCCCAAATTTCCTAACCAGATGAAAGTCGCTTTAGACGCCATGGGTGGGGATCATGCACCTGCCGTGAACATCGGCGGAGCGATCGATGCGTTGAGATATTATCCGAAGCTTCAGCACCTTTATCTCGTCGGCGACGAGAGCCAGTTGAAACTGGAATGCGCGAAACAAGGCCTCGATCTCGGTGATACGAGAGTGAGCATCGTGCATGCGGCCGAAGCCATCAGCATGTCGGAGCCGGGCGCCAAGTCGGTACGCCGCAAAAAACAATCGTCGATCAACATCGCCATGGAAATGGTGAAGGAGGGTCGTGCCGATGCATTTGTTTCCGCAGGCAACACTGGTGCCGCCGTGGCCTCGGCGACATTGAAGCTGCGCACACTTCCCGGCGTCGACCGCGCGGGCATTGCCACCGCGATTCCCAACGAGCACGGCCTCTGCCACATCCTTGATGCCGGCGCCAACCCGGAAGCGAAACCCGAGCATCTTGTCGCTTACGCGGTGATGGGCACGGCCTTCGCACGCAATGTGCTCGGCGTGAAAAATCCTCGAGTCGGCCTCATGTCGAATGGCGAAGAGGACGAAAAGGGAACGACCTTCACGAAAGAAACTTTCAGGCTTCTCAAAGAAACGCCCGGCATCGAATTCGTCGGTAATGTCGAAGGGCGCGACCTTTTCGAAACTGAGCTTGATGTCGTGCTCTGCGACGGCTTCGTCGGCAATGTGATGCTCAAGACCGTCGAGGCCACCGCCAAGGCGGTTTCAAAATGGCTCAAAGCCGAGATCAAGGGCAACCCGCTGCGACTTTGCGGCGCAATGCTCGCCCAAGGCGCCTTCAAAGCGCTCAAGGAAAAAAGCAGCTACGAGACCTATGGTGGTAGCCCGCTGCTCGGAGTGAATGGCGTGGTCATTATCGCCCACGGATCATCATCCGCACTCGCGATCCGCAACGCCGTGCGCGTCGCCATGGAAACGGTTTCCGTAAAGGTCAACACCCGCATCGAGGAAGCGATGGCAAGCCTCGCGACCAAAGAGGTCGCCGCCGAGTGATCGCAAGACGCACGCGCAACAAGCGCCGCGTGATCAACGGGGAAAAATTCGCGCTTGTGAGCGCACGCGGCTGGTTCCAATCTCACGCCGCATGAGTGAGTTGAATTCCGAAGTCGATGTGTGCATCGCAGGTACCGGCAGTTACCTTCCCGAACGGGTCCTCACCAACGAAGAACTCGCCGCAAAGGTGGATACCAGCGACGAGTGGATCGTCACCCGCACCGGCATTCGTGAGCGACACATCGCCGCCGAAGGAGAACACACTTCGCACATGGCAAGCCACGCCGCACGGCGCGCGCTCGAGCAAGCCAACATGCAGGCTTCCGACATCGAACTGATCATCGTCGCCACCATCACGCCCGACACACCAACGCCGGCCACCGCGTGCCATGTGCAGCAACAGATCGGCGCAAGCCGCGCGGTCGCCTTCGACATTTCTGCCGCGTGCTCGGGATTTCTTTACGCGATGAAAATCGCCAAGCGCCTGATCTCGGATGGCGCATTTCAAAATGCCTTGATCATTGGCGCTGAAAAACTTTCGACCGTCACCAACTGGCAGGATCGCACGACCTGCGTGCTCTTCGGCGATGGCGCGGGTGCCGCCGTGCTGCGCCGCTCGCAACCCGGCGAAGGCGCAATCGTCGCGACCGAAATGGGCACCGACGGCAACCTCACCCACCTTCTCGAAATTCCCGGCGGCGGCAGCGCTTGCCCGATCACCGCCGCCAATGTGCACGAAAACCTCGCGACCCTCAGCATGCAGGGCAAAGAGGTCTTCAAACATGCCGTTACCCGCATGAAAGAGGCGGCGGAAAAAGTCATCGAACGCGCCGGATGGAAGCCGGAGGAAATCGCCTGCGTCATTCCGCATCAGGCGAATTTGCGTATCATCGACGCGATCGCCGATCGCCTCGCGGTGCCCAACGAACGCGTCTTCGTGAATCTCGACAAGTACGGCAACACCTCAGCCGCCGCAGTCGCGATTGCGCTCGATGAAGCCAACCGCAAAGGCGCCTTCCATCGCGGCGACCGCATCGTGCTGGTGGTTTTTGGCGCCGGCCTCACATGGGCCGCAGCAGCCATCCGATGGTAATCTCTTGCGGCTCGGGGCAAGAGCAGCGCTGAAACGCGCCAGAAATCTTCGCTGCGGATGAAGTACGAGGACTGGGACTCGAACCCAGGACCAATTGGTTAAAAGCCAACTGCTCTACCAACTGAGCTATCCTCGCATTGATACTCCGGCAGGCGGGGCAGAAGGGTTAGTGGACATCCGGTCGGCTTGCAAGTGGATAATCGAAATTTTCCTGCAATCATTTCGGAGCCTCATGGCAGCATGATAAAACAGGCTTGAAAGTCAGCCTCACAACGCACGCAAGCCTGCTTGACGCCATCGCCAACGCATGCGGATATTTCACCAATGGCATGGCGAATTGATGAAGCGGTCGTCCGCGGCGAGATTGACAACACCGTCGAAGGACAAACCACCGGCCGCATCTGGTTGGCTGGCCGCGACGAACCTTTGACCCTAGAGCTCGTTGGAGATTGCTGGCGCGACCTCGCCGGCACACGGCTCGCATTTCAAAACCGCTCGCCCGTGGCAGGGGAAGATTCGGCGGAAATCGAAACGCACCAAAAAGGAATTATCGGCGATATGACCGCCTCGAGGAAAGCCCGCGTGCCGCTCGTCGACGATGGTGAAATGCGAGAGATTCATAAAAGCGGCGGCGAGATCCCCTGCGAGTGGAAAAATGTTCTCTACCTCGAGTGGTTCAGTGAAATCAACGGACGCGTGGTGATCGAAACCACGGAGTTCAAACTCGATGTTTCACCACATGAGTGGACCATGGATGTGGATGGCGAAGAGGCACAAAAACTCGCCAATCTCAACGCGATGCGCGACTTCATGGCGCAGGTCATCCGCCGCCGCGAGCCAAGCGAGGAGGCGGAGGATGATTATTCCGACAGCATGGATGAGTTTGCTTGGGAGCAACGCCTCAAAGAGTCCGACCGGCTCACCGACGCATACCAGGAGGTGCTCGAAAAATACATGGAGGACAGCGACTGCGAACGCAAAGAGGCATTCGTCATGGGCTGGGATGGCTTGCTGGAGGAAATGGCCGAGCGTGATGAAGCCAACACGCGTGATGACTCGGATGAGCCTGCCATCGATGCGGGTGGACGTCTTGATTTCGATGGCATCGCCGATGATGCGGATTTCGCGGACGATGGAGACCCCTTTGGCAAGTACGAGAGGCACCCGCTTCAGGCACGCGCCCAAGAGCTTGCGCTGCGTGCGATGGATGTGGTCTCCGGCGAATCCAGCCAAGGCTCGCCATCCTATTTGCTCATATCGAATTTACTGCAAGTCAGCGGCAAGCTGGCCGGCGCGCTCAATGATCGCAGCAGCGGCTACGAACCCGAGGCCGGCTATGTGCTGGCGATTTTGAAACGCTGCCTCAACTGGCTCAACGAAGCAGTCGGCGCATGCCAGGAGCTCATGACCAGCGAGGAGGATGCCGACCAACTCGCGGCCCTCGCCCACATCCGCAGCACGATCTTTGAAATACGCGACGGCATCACCGAACTTCGCCGCGAACTCAAATGACAGGAAGCCGGCTTGCAGGGATCGCCCCAAGCGACTAGTCTCCGCCCATGTCCCACGCGACCCAGACTCGGTTTCTCGAGATCGGCAGCCCCTTCCCGCTTCGGGATGGCGGCACTTTGCCGCAGGTCCGCATCGCCTATGAAAGCTGGGGCGAACTGAATGCCGACAAGTCGAATGCGATTCTCGTTTGCCACGCGCTCTCCGGCTCCCATCACGCATCCGGCCGCAATCCCTCGATTGAAGGCGTGGGCCCACTCTGGCAGGAGGAACTGCACGCCGGTTGGTGGGAAGACATGATCGGCGCCGGCAAGGCGCTCGATACCAACAAACATTTTATCATTTGCGCCAACTACCTCGGCGGCTGCTACGGCAGCACCGGGCCGGGATCGATCAATCCGGAAACCGGCCGCCACTGGGGCTCCTCGTTTCCCGCCGTCACCGCCACGGATCAGGTCAATGCCCTCGCGCTCCTGCTCGACGAGCTTGGCATCGGCACACTGCATGCAGTCGTTGGCCCATCGGTCGGCGGCCTTGTCGCGCTCACCTTTGCCACCCGCCTGCCCGAGCGAGTTCGCAATGTGATCGCCATCGCATCGGGATTCAAAACCACGGTGCTCAACCGCCTGATCCTTTTCGAGCAAATCCTCGCGATCGAGAACGACCCGCACTTCAACGGCGGCGACTACTACGAAGGCGAAGCACCGACCTACGGTCTCGCGCTGGCCCGCATGATTTCGCACAAAACATTCGTCCATCTCAATTCGATCGAACGCCGCGCCCGCAAGGATGTCGTCCAGCCCGACGATGTGCTTGCGTGGTACAAGGTGCGCGACCAATTCCAGAGCTACATGCTCCATCAGGGGAAAAAATTCGTGCAGCGCTTCGACGCCAACACCTACCTGCGCATCATCGATCTCTGGTCACGCTTCGATGCCACGCTCGAAGGCGATGCCGAAACACCCGCCGCCCTCTTCCAACGCTCCCGCGCCGCCAACCAACGCTGGCTGGTCTTCTCGATCGATTCGGACTTCTGCTTCTACCCAGAAGAACAAGCCGAACTGGTCAAGCACCTCGAGCGCGCCAAAGTCGATTGCATGCACATCACCGTGCACTCGGAAAAAGGCCACGATTCCTTCCTACTCGAACCCAACCTCTACACCCCGCACATCGCTTGGATGCTGGAGAGGTGAGATCGATTTATTCTCCCTCTTCATTCGCCGGCGCCACAAGATCCGCCGCTTTTTGTTTGAGAGCACCCTCCGGCAACGACTTGCGCCACTGATCAAAAGCGGCTGCGTCATCGGCAAGGTAACTTTGAAGAATCTCCATCTGCGCCTGATCCGACAACAATCCCGGCGACTGCCCGCTCGCCCACTTCGCCGAAGCGGCAGGATCAACCGAAGCCCAATCAACCGCAAACTGATTGCTGGCGAGTCGGCGCTCATTTTCATCGGGCAAACCGCCAATCCATTCAAGCCCGGCATCCGGTGATTGCCTCGCAAAAATGGTCGATAGCTCA
>JBEINR010000029.1:0-7446 GCA_040377995.1 Akkermansiaceae bacterium
TTCTCCGAAAGGTCCCAGCCAAGCGTCCATGCCTTGGCAATTCATTTGCCCCATTCGATCACCTCGACGGGGGCTTCGGGCAGGGCGTTGAGGAAGGATTTGCCGTAGCGTTTGGTGAGAATTCGGTTGTCGAGGATGCAAACGAGACCTTCGTCGCGGGCCGTGCGGATCAGGCGACCGACGCCTTGACGGAGTTTCAGAATCGCTTCGGGGACGGAGTATTCGTTGAAGGGATTGCCGCCCTCGGCCTCGATCGCTTCGAGTCTTGAGGCGGTGAGCGGGTGAGCGGGCACCGCGAAAGGCAGGCGGGTGACGACCACATTCGAGAGTGCCTCGCCCGGCACATCGACGCCGGTCCAGAAACTGTCGGTGCCAAACAGCACACTGTGGATGTCGCGGCGGAATTCCTCGACCATTTTGTGGCGCGGCATCCCCTCGCCTTGTATCAACAAACGCCAACCTTTTTTCCGCAAAAATCCCTCAAGGCGCGTCGCTGCGTCGCGCATCGTGCGGTAGCTGGTGAACAGCACAAAGGCCCGACCCTCACTCGCGGTCAACGACTCGCAGATCCCGCGCGCGAGCATTTCGTCGTAGCGCGGCGTACCCGGATCGGGGATCGATTTGAAAATTTTTACCCGCATCTGGCGCTCGTAATCGAAGGGGCTGCCGATGCACAGGGCGCGGGCTTTTTCGGCGCCGACGCGGCCGCGGAAGTACCCGAGTTGCGGGTCGCCCACGCCCAGCGTCGCGCTAGTAAGCACCACGCTCTTGCCCTCGCCGAAAAGCAGCGGGCGCAGTCGCTCAGCCACATTCACCGGTGCGGCCTGCAGAGTGTACTGCGCTTCATCGCGGCCACCGCGCTCGACCCAATAGACGCTTTCCTCCGACGACTGATCGAGGAACTCAGCCACCGCGCCGTGGACTTCGCGCAGGCGGCGCGAGGCGTCTTGCAACTCGGCGCGCGAGTTTTCCGATTCGACATCAGCCGCGAGCGCATCGATTTCCTGCCACAGTTCGCGCAGCGGTGCGGCGATCGTGTTGTTGACGAGTTCCGGTTGGCGCACGCGACATTCCTTGGCGTATTGGCCGAAGTTGGTGGCCTCGCCGACCTGATCAAAAAAAAGATCCGATGCGAGCAAGGCCTGCTCGGCCGCCTGCATGGCCGTTGCCTTGCGATAGGACTTCAACAGGCCCTTGCGAGTGCGCGGGTGGTAGAGCCTTTGCAGCTCGATGCGCAGCGACGATTGCGAAACGCGCAGACCGAGCTGCACCGCAGCCACCTGCTCGATGGTGTGGGCTTCGTCGAGAATCGCGAAATCATTCGGGAAAATAAAGCCTCCGGGTTTTTTCTCGGCCTCATCACCCTCGCCGATCTCGGTCTCGAGCAACGCAAAAAACAGCGTGTGATTCACCACGATCAGGCGCGCGTCGGCAGCCGCCTTGCGGGCTTCTTGAAAAAAACAATTTCCGCGCGGCCCGCAATGCCGCGTCGTGCAAATGTGCGCCTCGCTGCAAACTTGCAACCACACGCGGATCTGCGGTTGGAAGTCGAGATCGCTCAGCGTGCCGTCGCGGGTTTTTTCCGCCCATTTGCGGATCGCTTCGAGCTCTTCATTTTCCGAGCCAGTGAAAAGGTCGCCCGATTGCTCGAGCGCGCGACGTAGGCGTGCCGGGCAAAGGTAATTTTGCCGACCCTTGAGCAGCACGGCCGGCAGTTCGTCGCCGATCATTTTGCGCACGATTGGGATGTCCTTGCGCACAAGTTGTTCCTGCAAATTGATCGTGTGGGTGGAAATGACCCCCTTGCGGCCGGTCTCCAGCGCAAACTTTGCGGCGGGCAAAAGGTAGGCGAGCGATTTCCCAACACCCGTGCCCGCCTCGGCCACCAGCGGACGCGAACCGGTGAGTGCCTCGGCCACCGCCACTGCCAGCGCTTGCTGCTGCGGGCGAAATTCGAAATCCCGCGATTTTGCCAACTGCCCCTTCGGCGAAAACGCATCGTGCACCGCGTCGCAAAAACCCGGTGTCGCTTGGCCGTCCGAAAGCGCAATCATCCGCGCCCATCGGATCCCGCAACTTGCCCGCTGACAAGCCGCATGTTCCAATCCCGACAACGCGCTCGACAGCGGCGGCCTGCCACGGCCATCGTGAGCGCCGATCAAGCCCATGAACCAACTCTTCACCCGATCCGCCCGCCCGATGGTGATTGCGGCGCTGACCTTCCTCGGCGTGCTGCTCTGTGCGTGGTTGCTACCGGGTGAGATCCGCGCCGTGCGGGAACATCTCGCGGGGTTTCCCGATGCCGATGCCGCCACCCACTTGCTGCGCCCGGTGGTGCTTGCCGCGCTGTGTTTTTTGCCGGCGATCGGCGCCTGTTTTTACGCGCTCGGTGGCGAACTCGACCGCTACATCGCGCGAAGCTTTCTCAGCATTTTCTGCATCTGCCTCGGATCGCTCATGATGATCTGGCTGCTCATCGACCTCAGCGACAAGGTCGGCGATCTTCAAGGCGCGGAAAACATGCTCGCTTCGCTGATCGATGTTTACAGCACCCGCGCGCCCGCCGTGCTGCTTTTGCTTTTGCCCTACGGCCTGCTACTTTCGCTGCTCTACTGCCTCAGCCAGTTGTCGGCCTCGCGCGAGATCATCGCGATGATCCAATCCGGCCGCGGCATTGTGCGCATCACGCTGCCACTGGTCATCGCCGGCATCATCTGCACGCTTTTTGGCATGGGCCTCAACTACCAATGGGCGCCGGTCGCCGAAGGCCGGCAGGACGAAGTGATGGCCAACGCGAAAGGCGAAGTCGCGCAGGAAGCCACGCGCGTGCTTTTCAACAACGCACCAAAAAGACGCCTGTGGATGATCGGCGCTTTCCCGCACGATTATCAAAAAGGCGCGCCGCTCAAGTTTATCGAGATCACCACCAGCAATGCGCAAAATCAAATCGAGACGCGCTTGAGTGCCGACAGCGCAAGTTGGGATCCGGCGACGCGGCGATGGACATTTGAAAATGCCACTGTCGGCACCCACCAAACGGATGCACCGCCCGATTTCCAAAAATCCGATGGCCCGCTCGTGATTGATTCGTTTGAAGAAACGCCGATGCAATTGATCAAGCCCGGCCTGAGTGCCGAGCACCTTGGCATCCCCGATCTCAGCAGCTGGCTCAAGGCTCGCGCCGCAGGACTTAACTTCGCCGATCCCGCACCCTACCGCACCGAATGGCATTACCGCTGGGCGATGCCCTTCACCTGCCTCGTGAGCGTGATGCTTGCCATTCCGCTGGCAGTGAATTTTTCGCGTCGCGGCCCAGCTGGAAGCATCGCGTTGGCAGTGGGCTTCTCGGCGATCATGCTTCTGATCAGCACGATCGTGCTCGCCTTCGGTCACGCCGGCGACATGCCTCCTGTGGTGGCCGCATGGCTTCCAAACCTCGCATTTTTTGCCTTCGGTGTTTACCTTTTCAAACAACGCATCCACGGCCGGCCGCTTTTCAAACGCTCGCGCCAAACGCAAAGCGCATAAGTCTCCGCCCTTGAATTTATTTCACTCATCACCCCACATCATCACTCATCATGGCCCTTGCTGAATCCTGGCATGTTCGCTCCCGCTCACGCGAGTGCGCGGCGACCCAACAACCCTTTGCCGATGGCGACACCATCATCACCGCGCTGTTTCCCGATCCCGAATCGAGCGGTTACTTGAGGCGCGATTATTCTCCCGAAGGCTGGGAATCGCTGCCCGCCGATGCGGAAACGCCCTTCTCGTTTTGGAAGTCCCGCTACGCTGCACCAGGCGGCGAGCAAACAGTCAACCCGATGGAAAAACTCAGCGCCGAAGAAATCCTGCGGCGCTTGGTCGATGAGGACAAGGAGCACACCGAAAACACGCGCTACATTCTTGCGGTGATGCTCGAGCGCCAAAAAATTTTGCGCGAAACCGACAACCAGCGTACGCCCAATGGCATTCTGCGAGTCTACGAACATCGCAAGACCGGCGAGGTCTATCTCATCCGCGATCCGGACATCCCGCTTGCCGAAGTCGAGTCCGTGCAAAACGAAGTGATCGTGTTGCTCGAAAACAATGGCGAGCTGCCCGAACCAGTGATGCCCGAAGTGGAACCCGCCGCAACGAATGATGCGCAAGCCGAAGTGGTTGGCGACGAAAGCGAAGAAGCTTCCGAAGAGGCGAAAGCCTAATCATTGCCGAGGCGCTCGACGAATTCATCGAGCAGGGCTTTGAGTCGTGGTTCGCGGGCGATCGGCTTGAGTTTGTCGAAGCCGATCCAGATGGCAGTGGCGCCGCCGGGGCCGAGGCGCAGCGTCCATGCGTCGCATTCCGAGCCGGTAGCGCCGGTGAAAGTACGGGTGCCATCACTGCGCTTCAGCACACTCGCCGCATCGCCCGCTGCCTCGGGACTCAGCGCCTGCACGAGCGAAGGCTTGGCGGTGTAAATGAGTTCGCCTTTGGCATCGCGGATCTCGCGAATGAGAAATGGCTTCGGCCGCTTGCCCTTGTTGCCAAGTGTCGCCAGCCCGACCGCCATCTCCATCGGCGTGGCGGCAACCGAACCACGAAACAAGTCTTCTGTTTGAAGAAATGGCCCGTCAAAACCACAGCGTCGTGCGAGGCGCTCGACTTCCGCCGCACCAATTTGACGACCGGTCTGCACGGGTTTTCCTGGCAGCACGAGACCACCGCGCTCGGATGCCGCCGCCGCAACAAATGGCTCGAAGGCAGAACCAAGATCACGACTCGAACGCGTACGATCGAATCGCGAGTGCTGGAAATTTCTGCCGCCAATCAATGCCAGCACACCGCCGCTGCCGGTCTCGGTGGTCACCGCCGCGTATTGCAAATAAGCCGCATCACTGCCAGCCTGGTGTTGTGATGGCAATGGATGAGGCCACGATTTTTCGCGCTCGAGTTGTTCGACCGCATGATTCAATTCGGTTTCGAGTCGCTCCTGCCATGCCGCGTCGAGTGTGGTCTTCACGCGCAAGCCGCCTGCGGCGATTTCGGCATCATCGAGGATGCGATCGAGCTCGCGCCGCACCGCCTGCAACGCATACGAGGTTTGCGTGTCGCTGTGATCATCCTTGGCCAAGGCGATCGATTCCACGGCCACCCCATCGCGGCGTTTCTGGTCGATGAGACCCATCGCGACCATGCGGTTGAGTGTTTGATCGCGTTGCTCGAGCGCGGCATTGAGATTGCGAAACGGAGAAAAAATGTGCGGCCCGCGGATGATGCCGACGACCAACGCGCATTGGCCGTCATTCAACTCGCGCACGGGTTTTCCAAAATAAGTTTCCGCCGCCTGACTGATCCCATCGGCACCGGCACCAAAGTAAATGCGGTTGAGGTAATGCGTGAGAATCTCGTCCTTCGTGTAGCGCGCCTCGATGCGCAGGGTCAGCGCGATTTCGAGAAATTTGCGATGCAGTGACTTCTGCCGCATTTGGAACACATTGCGCGCGAGCTGCATGCTCAGCGTCGAGGCACCCTGCGTGAAGTCCCGGTCCTTAAGATTGCGCAGCGTCGCACGCATCAAGCCGCGCACATCAACACCATGATGCTCGAAGAAACGCGCATCCTCGCGCGCCCTCAAGGCATCGACCAAAAATTCCGGCAGATCCGCCCGCGTGGCTAACCTACCGCCGCCACCCGGCACGGCAATTTCGCCGCCCTTGCGATCGATAAAAACCGTGCCGTGCGGCAATCGCGCGACCTCATCGAGATCGAAGCGCATCGCGATCACAAAGTAAGCGAAAACCAATCCCGACAAAGCGACGAGCGCTGCCACCGAAAGCCAAAACGCGATGCTTAGCAGGCCATGCAGCCACTCGGGAAGCCTTCGCCTCCACGATGCCGTCGCTTGCAATGGTCGCCAGGTGGACAAGTGATGATTTCCTCTGCTTGGGTTGTTTCAAATCACGGCTCCTCCACCGGCAGCGCACACATCGGCGACTCATCGATTATTTTCGCGCGCGGTGCAACCCCATCGTCATTGGCGGCATCAACCTCCTCGACCGCCATTGCGCGCGCCGGGTGGATCGGACAAAAATCATTTTCCTCAGGCAACGATTCCGCAGCCAGCAATTCGCGCGTCGCGGTGTCCGCCGCCTTGCATCCGCTGGTTGCGCGCTTGCCGGAGAGCCTGCAAAGCCCGACTTCGACGAGACCCGATTTGTTGTGCAACTGGCAGGCTTTGTAGCCGAAGCCGTCGGCCGCTTTCATGATGTCGACCCACACCGGCAGCGAAAGCACCGAGCCGAATCCACCTTCGATGGTTTTTTTCGGCGTGTCGAAGCCCACCCACACCGCACAGGTCAGCGCAGAGGAATAGCCGGCAAACCAGGCGTCCTTGAAGTCGTTGGTTGTTCCGGTTTTGCCACCGCAGGGTTTGTTGAAACCCAAACTTTTCACCGAAGCCGCCGTGCCATAGCTGGTGACCTCTTTGAGAATCCGCGACACAGCGAGCGCTGAATCGGCAGATGCCGATTGATACGAAAGTGGCAGCGTCGAGTAGAGCACATTGCCTTCGCGATCCTTGATTTCGGCGATCAGGTACGGGCGATAGCGCATGCCTTCGTTGGGAAAAATCGTGTAGGCCGTCGCCACTTCCCACGGTGAGGCTTCCCATGACCCGAGAAACGAAGCGGGTCTTTCCGGCATCGGCGTCGAGAAGCCCGCCATACCGGCGACCTCTTTGACCTTGCGCAGTCCGGCACGATTGCCGACGCGCACCGACATCGTGTTGCGCGAGCGCACGAGCCCGTAGGAAACAGGCTGCATGCCGCCGAAGGTGCCGTCGGAGTTGTGGGGTCGCCAGGTACCGCCGCCCTTGATTTCGCCAGCTTGGATCGGGCCGTCGCTGATCTCAGTATCGGGATCGAGTCCTTTGTCGAAGGCGGCCAAATACACAAACGGCTTGAAGATCGATCCGAGCTGGCGCTTCGCGTCCTTGGCGCGGTTGAAGCGCGATTCAGTGGCATCGCGACCACCGATCACGGCCAAGATTGCGCCGCTGCGATTCTCGACCACCACCGCGGCTCCTTGCAGGTAGGTCGGCTCCTTGCGATTTTCCTCGGGCTGCTTGCGCCATCCATCTCGCGTCGGATGACGGTATCCGCGAAGTTTCTCAACCGCATGCAATTTTCGCTCGAGCGCCTCCTCGCCGACTTTCTGGATGCGCGAATCGATGGTGGTGATGATTTCCAATCCACCCAACTCAATGTTCTGTTTTTCCAAAATCAACTCGAGGTCGTTGCGGATCGCATCCATCGCATGCGACTCTCGCGATTCACGCCGCCACTTCGGCCGCACTTCGATAGGCTCGAGCTTCGCCGCATCAGCCGGATCGCGAGTGATGGCTTAATCAACGACCATGCGCTCCAGCGACGTGTTGCGCTCGCGCGTCGCCGCCTCGATAGAACGAAA
>JBEINR010000138.1:0-2751 GCA_040377995.1 Akkermansiaceae bacterium
AGCGCGCGGACCAACGGGCCATCCTGGTGGACCGCGCCCTCCGCAGGCTTGAGCATGAACGAGCAAAGTACTGGGATCAGCGTCAGCGAAACGATGAATGAAGCGAGCATGCTGACGATCGTCGCGATGGCGATGGGTTGGAACAGTCGGCCTTCGAGGCCTTCGAGTCCGAGCAGCGGCACGAAAACCAGCACGATCAGGATGGTGGCGTAGAGGATGCTGGAGCGGACTTCGCTCGATGCGGCGGCGATGACTTCGAGCCTCGGTTTCGGTTGTGGCGATGCCGCATTTTCGCGCAGGCGGCGGAAGACATTTTCGACATCGACGATCGCATCATCGACGACCATGCCGATGGCCACCGCGATGCCGCCGAGGGTCATGCTGTTCACTCCGGTACCAAACAGGTTGAATGTGATGAGCGTGATCGCAAATGAAAGCGGGATGGCGGTGAGGGTGATGAATGTCGTGCGGAGGTTCAGCAAGAAAAGTACGAGCACGATGCTGACCATGATCGCGCCGTCGCGGATCGCTTCCTTGAGGTTGCCGATCGCGTTTTCGATGAAGTCGCCTTGTCGGAAAAGCACGCTGGCTTCGACGCCTTGCGGCAGGGTGGGGCGCAATTCATCGAGTGCCTTTTCGATCGCGGCAGTGAGCTTGAGCGTGTCGAAGCCGGGGGCCTTGTCGATGCTGAGAACGACGCCAGCGGATTCACCCGTTTCGCCTGCAAACGCGATCGCCGCATCGCCGCGCATCGGCGCGACTCCGAATCCGACACTTGCGACATCGCCGATGGTGATGACGCGGTCGCCGCTGCGTTTGATGACCGATGCGGCGATGTCCGCGGGGTCGGCGGTCATCGCGAGATTGCGCACCATGATTTCGCGTGGCCCGGCTTGCAGGTAGCCGCTGGTCGATGTGCCGGCAGCGAGTGAGATCGCATTTTCTAGTTCCTCCAGCGTGATGCCTTCGGCGCGGAGGCGGATCGGATCCGGCTCGACACGCAGTTGTTTCACACCCCCGCCGATGGCCAGCACTTCGGCGACACCGGGGATGCTTTGCAGTCTGCGCGCAATCGTGCGATCGGCAAGTGTGCGCAGGTCCATCGGTGCCATCGACGCACTTTTGTCGCGCAGGCCGACGAGAAGAATTTCTCCCATCAGCGATGAAACCGGCGTCATGCCCGAGCGCGTGGATTCCGGCAACTTTACAGTTTGCAAGCGTTCCTGAACGAGTTGGCGGGCCTTGTAAATGTCGGTGCCCCAAGCGAACTCGACGAATACCAGCGAGAGTCCGACATCGGAGTTTGAGCGCAGCCGATCGAGCCCGCCGACCCCGAGCAAGGCATTTTCCAGCGGACGCGTGACGAGGGTTTCGACTTCTTCGGGCGCGAGGCCCGGGGATTCGGTCAGGACGGTGACCGTGGGCTTGGTCATGTCGGGCAAGACCTCGACGGGCAGCGTCATGCTGGAGCGTGCGCCGAGCAAAAGAAGCAGCAGCGAGGCGGTGATGATCAGCGCGCGGTGCTTGAGTGAAAAGCGGATGAGGTGGTCGAGCATGGGATCAGGCCTTGAGGCGAGTGCGAATGATGAAGGCCATGGCGAGCGCTGCGACGAAGAGCAGCGCGCAGGTGATTGAGAGGGTGGTGACAAGTGCGCTGCTTGAGTGACTGTGGTTGTGCGCCTCGTTGCCTTTGGCGGCGGCGATTTGTTCCTTGGTCATCTCTGTGCCGTCTTCGTTGTGCGGGTGGCCGTGTGCGGCATCGAGTGCTTCCTTCAGCGAGACGCTGCCCTTGCCTGCGAACGACAGCGCGTAGGCGCCTCGTGTCACCACTTCGTCGCCGGGGTAGAGGCCCGAGGTGATTTCCACGCGTTCGTGGTTTTGATCGCCGGTGAGTACCGGGACGCGGACGAAGGTGTTGGCGATTTCGTAATCCTTGATGAAAACAAAGCGGTTCGAGCGATCGCCTTGAAGTGCCTCGCGCGGGATGCTGAGCACAGCATTGCGTTGGGATGCGATGAGTGAAAGTTCCGCGCGCATGCCGGGTCGCAATTGATTGCCGGGATTGGGCAGTGCAAACACCGCGTCGATGGTGCCCTTTTGCGCATCGGCATCGACACCGAGGCGGAGAAATTTTGCGGTGAGTTCCTTGTTACCGCTGGCGGGCACGCGGATTTTTGCGGTGAGTCCTTCGTTGAGGATCGATGCGTCGTTTTGCGGGATTTTTGCGGTGATCCAAACCGTGCTGAGGTCGAGGATTTCCATCAGTGTTGCGTCTGGTTCGACGGGTGCGCCGAGGTGGGCTTGCGAGTCGGTGACGAGTCCACTGGCGGGGGCTTTCAGCTCGATCACCGGTGGCGGGTTGCCCGCTTGGCGGCTTTCGACGCGCGCGATCACATCGCCTTTCGTGACGAAATCACCCTTGTGGAAAAGGACTTCGGTGATTCTTCCTGCGGCGCGGCTCGACAGGACCGAGTGGCTTTCGCAGGTGTGTTCGACTTCGCCGAGTGCGAAGAGCGTGCGGTCGAAGGCCGACTCTTCCGCCTCGACGGTTTCGATGCCGAGGTTTTTCACCGCGTTTTCATCGAGCACGATGGTCGTTTCATTTCTCGGGGGAGTGTTGGCGGCAAATGCCGATGGCATTGCAAGCGCGAGGGCGAGTGGGAAAATGATTTTCATGGCGGGGTGGGTCATGGTTTTGCGAGTGCGGAGTCGGGGCGGATTTTTGCGAGATGGAATTCGCCACGTGCGTTG
>JBEINR010000140.1:0-2683 GCA_040377995.1 Akkermansiaceae bacterium
ATCGAAATTTCTCGCGAGTTCCCCGAAGTGCAACTCTCGCACATGTATGTCGACAACGCCGCGATGCAGTTGATCCGCCGCCCCGGATCCTTCGATGTGCTGGTGACCGAAAACCTCTTCGGCGACATCCTCTCCGATGAAATGGCGATGATCTCCGGCTCGCTCGGCATGCTGCCCTCGGCCTCGCTCGGACGCCAAGGCGACAACGGCCTCTACTTCGGCATGTACGAACCCTCCGGCGGATCGGCCCCCGACATCGCAGGCCAAGGCATCGCCAACCCGATCGCCCAGGCGCTCTCGCTCGCCATGCTGCTGCGCTTCTCGCTCGGCGAAAACTCAGCCGCCGAAGCGATCGAAAACGCCGTGGCAAAAACCATCGCTGATGGATTCCGCACCGGCGACATCGCCACCGGACGCGATGGCGAAACAAAGGTCGGCACCCAAGCCATGATCGAAGCGATCCTCGCACGCTTCTGATCGCGCGCGAAAACTTCGCTCAACGCTTGGTCAACGCGGCAGCGTAGAATCCATCGAATCCATCACGAGCGGGTGAAATGATCCGCTCCTCGATGAGCTCGTATCTACCACCAACCAAAATCGATTCCACCGCCGCGCGGTTCTCCAATGGCAAGATCGAACAAGTGGCATACACCAATCGACCGCCCGGCTTGAGCATCGCGGGGTAGCTTGCGAGCAACTCTTTCTGGATCGATCTCACCCGCTCGAGCTGCGCGGGCTTGAGCCGCCACTTGAGGTCTGGCTGGCGCCTCAATGTTCCCAGTCCCGAGCATGGCGCATCGATCAACAAGCGATCCGCCACTTCCGCAAAATCGACAGGCGTGGTTTCGATGATCTCTTTGCCCTTCACGCACGAAGCCCCTGCCCGTTTCGCGCGACGCTCAAGTTCGGAAAGTTTTTTCGCATCGACATCCATGCCAAAAACCCGGCCCTCGTTCCCCATCAGCGCGGCCAAATGCAAGGCTTTACCACCCGCACCCGAACACGCGTCGATGACTCGCTCTCCAGCCTGCGCAGCAAGCATCGGCGCAATCATTTGCGACCCGGCATCCTGAATCTCCACACGTCCATCAAGTCTCAATGGCTTCGGCAATGACTTACCGCGTGCCAACACCAAAGCATCAGGCAAACCTTCGACCGCACTGGCCTCAACCCCCTGCGATGCCAGCCACCCAATCGCCTCGTCGCGAGTGGTCTTGAGCGTGTTGACTCGCAAATAAACCGGCGCCCGTTGGTTGAGCGCGGCGATTTCCTGATCCCACGCATCACCAAGTTCGTCCACGCCCAAGGCATCAAGCCAATCCGGAATCGACTCACGAATCGCCCGCGGCTGATCGGCAAGTTGCGTCTCGCGCAGCGCCATTTCCTCCGGGCTCACGCCTTTGAATTTCCACCACTCGGGAATCTCATAACCCATCCGCCGCCACTGCGCCGCGCACATGGCATCGGTCTCTTCGCTGTCCGCGACAAACCCCAAAGCACGCCGCCAACGCACTACCTCGAATGCGGTCTCGGCAATGAATCCACGATCACGCTTGCCCCACTTGGGATTGTTCTCAAACGCCTCGGCCAGCGCGTGATCCAAGACGCGATGTTCCTTGAAAACCAGCTTGATGGTTTCCGTCGCGGCTTCGGCAAGAATACGGTGCATTTTCATGAAAGGACACCCTTCCCGAAAACATGCGACATGGCAATGGAAACGGATCAATCGTCAAAACGGATCATCATCCGACCATGCATCCTCGTCGGAACTGACCCGCCACGGCTCCACCAACTCGGCCGGGACTTCATCAAGAAAACCCGATGGACGGCAGATGACATCACCGCTGTAGGATTTGGGATTCATCATCGGATAAGTGAGATACAACTCATCCTCGGCACGGGTCAGCGCGACATAAAACAAGCGCCGCTCTTCCTCGAGCATCGCATCGTCGTCGGCATCCAGCACCTTTCCGATCGGAAAATACCCATCCGCAAGCCACACGAGGAAAACAACTTTCCACTCAAGCCCCTTGGCCTGATGAATCGATGAAAGCGTCACCCTCTCCTCATCGGGCTGGTTGCGATCACCCGTGGGCTCACCATCGACGGCTCCCATCAAGGAAAGCTGCGCAAGAAATTCCACCACATCCTCAAAGCCGGATCCATACTCGCTCAACTGCTCGATGTCTGCGCGCCGGCTCTCGGAGTTGTCGTAGGTGGCGGTGAGGTAGTCCTCATAAACGCCTTCGAGAATGCTGAACACCATCGCACTCGGCTTGGCGAATTCCGAGCCCGTCGACAGTTCGTCGAGCGTGTAGCAAAGTTGCTCCCAATGCTTCGCTGCCTTTTTGGGGACCTTGAACGCGAGCAAAACCTCCGACCACTTTGCCGGCGTGTCTTCACGCTGCGACCAACCCGAGGCCAACCATTGATGCCACAATTTCGCTGCCGCCACCGGACCACATCCAGGCATGAGCGAAACCATCCGCAAAAAACTCACCTCATCACGGCGGTTCACCACAAAGCGCATGAATGCCGAAATGTCCTTGATGTGTGCCTGTTCGAAAAATCTCAAGCCGCTCGTGATGTTAAATGGAATGCCGCGCGCAGTGAGCTCCATCTGGATTTCAAGACTCTGGAAATGCGCACGGTACAACACCACCATTTCCTCAAGCGCGATGCC
>JBEINR010000108.1:0-3310 GCA_040377995.1 Akkermansiaceae bacterium
GCAACCTCGGCACCGCCTCACACGAACTCGCCACACTCGAGGATGTCACCGAAGGGGTCGTGATCTCCACCTGCAACCGCACGGAGTTCTACTTCGTCGCACCCGATGCCACATCGGCCTTTGCAAAACTCGAATCCCACCTCGCGGCGAAAACATCACTACCGGAAGGCATCACCCCGCATTTCTACCGCAAGGAAAAATCATCGGTAGCCCAACACCTCTGCCGCGTAGTCAGCGGACTCGATTCGATGATGCTCGGCGAAACGGAAATCTTCGGTCAGGTGAAACAAGCCTACCAAGCCGCACTCGATGCCGGCACGACCTCCGGCATGCTCAACCGCCTCTTCCAACGCGCCTTCGGCATCGGCAAAAAAGTCCGCACCGAGACTTCCATCCAAGAGGGCGCCACCTCGGTCGGCAGCGTCGCAGTCGAACTCGCAGAGAAAATCTTCGGCCACCTCGGCGACAGCGAGGTCATGCTCATCGGCGCCGGCGAAATGAGCCGCATCACCGCCCAAAGCCTCGTCTCTCGCGGTGCCCGCTCGATCTTCGTCGCCAACCGCTCGCACGAACGCGCCATCGAACTCGCTGCCGAAATGGGCGGCAGCGCAGTCACCTTCGACGACTGGCATCACGTGCTCGAACGCGTCGATGTGGTGATCTCCTCCACCGGCTCACCCCACACGATCGTCCACCGCGCCGATATCGAAAAAGCCCGCCGCGCCCGCAAATTCCGCCCGCTCTTCCTCATCGACATCGCCGTCCCACGCGACATCGAACCCTCCGCCAGCGAAATCGAAGAGGTCTACCTCTACGACATCGACACCCTCGAACAACTCGCTGAAGGCGCACGCGCACGCCGCCAGGAACAGATCCTCGAATGCGAACGCATCATCGATGCCGAGCTCGCCAAAAACCGCCTCGCTGGCAGCTGAGCGATAAATTTTTTTCCCGCCGCATCATCCGGCTTTTCCCATTTGCCTCACGCACGGTATTCCGACACATTCCGCCGCATGCCGAAATCCAATGATCAAAACCGCGTGGTCGTGAAGGTCTTCCTTTACGGCATCCAGCCACAAATCTGGCGCCGCTTCTCGATCGGCACCGATGCGACTTTCATCACCCTCAGCAACGCGATCCAAGCAGCCATGGGCTGGGAAGACAAACACCCGCACGAATTCCGCCACGGCAAAGGCAAACGCCTCGTCGATGTGATCGGCCCGATCGGCCTCCAAGACCAAGTGCTCGGCGACTTCCAAGACGAAGCACAACTCACCGTCGGTGCCTTCCTCGGCAAACGCCGCCTGCCGATCCGCATGCTCTATCGCTACGACTTCGCCGACGAGTGGGTCCACGAAGTGGTCTTCGAAAAATCATGCGCTGGCGAAGGCGGACCCCAAATGCTCGATGGCCAACGCGCCTGCCCGCCCGAAGACTTCGGCGGCACCTTCCAATACATGCAGGCATTGCACGGCGAAATCGAATGGATGAACCCGGGCTATGATCCAAGTGCCTTCGATCCGAATGCGGTGTCCTTCGAGTCGAAAAAATCACGCAAGGCGCGTTGATCGCTCGAAGCATTGCCAGCAAATTTCGCATCAAGCATTTCAAGCACTGCCCTTGACCGGGCTTGACTTGCCCCCATCGCAAGCCCATCGATTGTCGCGTGAAATTCCTGCCCATACTCACCTGCCTTGCCTCCGCGCTGATCATGCACGGTATGGCACACGCGCAGCAGGAAACTACAAACACCGAGTCTTTCAGCGAAGCCGAGGTCATTGCCGATGCGGTCCCGCCGGAAGTCGTGCAATCCGCCACCAGCGCGGTCGCTGCGCTCGGCAACGAAGTGGTCCTCGGCCGTTACCAAGCCGCGCTCGAACGCATGAACCCGCTTTGGAAGGAACGAGTTTCCCAACGCATGGGCGGCATGCAAACACTCGAAGAACAACTCGCAAAAATCCCCGAGGAAATGGTCCGCCAAGGCATCACGATGCTCTCATCCAAACCCGAAGGCGCTCCCATCGTCCATCAAGTCGGCCCGCAAAAAGGCAAGTCCGGCAACCTCGTTTACACCAAGTGGTTGGTGCTCGTGCCAACGATGACAAAATTCCGCTTCATCCGCGAAGGCAGCCCAAAGCCGCTCATCATCGAAAGCCTCGGCTACCAAGCCGCCATTTCCCCAAAGGACAAGCTCGACTGGACATTCATCGACGGCGCAGGCCTCAAGGCCAGTGACCTCAGGGGCCTCTTCATCACGCTGCCAAGAAACATCGAGCTGCCACCCATCAGCAAACGCCAAGCCCGCTAAAGTCCGCCCCACACAAGTCATGCCATCGAGGAAAAAGGGAATCACCCAGGAGCGCTTGCTCCACAAAAAAATGATCGAGCTCTGGAAGCGCGGCGACAGCGATTACTGCGAAGTCCGCGGATCCAACATCCACGGCCGCGGAGTCTACGCCACCACCTTCATCCCGAAGGACACGCGCGTCATCGAGTATGTCGGCGAACTCATCGACAAACGCGAAAGCGACCGCCGCGGCGCCTCCCAACAAAGGAAGGCCAACGCCACCGGCGACGCTGCGGTCTACATCTTCACGATTTCCAAAAACTACGATCTCGACGGCAATGTCCCCTGGAACATCGCCCGCCTCATCAACCACTCCTGCGCGCCCAACTGCGAAGCCTGCATCGTCGGCCGCAGAATCTTCATCGATGCGATCCGCGACATCCAGCCCGGCGAAGAACTCAGCTTCGACTATGGCTTCGATGTCGATTGCTTCGAAGATCACCCCTGCCGCTGCGGCAAACCGGAATGCGTCGGCTACATCGTCAGCAAAGAACAATGGCCTGAACTCCGCGTCCGCCTCGATGCGCAAAAAACCTTCAAGCCCAAATCCCGCTCATCCGCATCACAGGCAAATAGCCTGAAAAACGCGAACGACGATACGCTCATCACGCTGCCCGCATCAGCGTGATGCCCCACCAGACGAGCGACGCGGTCGCCGCCATCAGCAACATCAGCAACATCATGCTGCGCTGATACTCGCGTTTCTCATTGGAAAGCGCCCCGCGCGAAACCGCGAGATTTTCATACTTTTTGCGCCCCGCGCGTGCATCCATGTCGTCCGGCGGCGGGACCGTCCGCTCTTGCTCCTGACGCTGCAACGCAATCTGCCGGCTGTGCCGCGCATATTCCAACTCGAGTCGCTTCAGCTCCTGCTGCTTCTCGCGAATCTGGTCGAGCTGGATGTCTTCCTTGAAGATCATGACGCGGATCAGGGCAGCGGATGCCACTTACTTGAGGTAATAA
>JBEINR010000126.1:0-2991 GCA_040377995.1 Akkermansiaceae bacterium
CTGCCCTGCCTCTTCATCGCCGCCTTTCCGGCATGGATCGTGAAAATGCTGCGCCGAGGCGGACTCAACACGCCCCTCGGCGAGCGCATCGCGCTTTACGGCCCCAACGCCGAAATGGAACCCTGCGGTGCCACTCACATCCATGCGATCAGCGTCGGCGAAACGATCATCGCCCTCAAGTTGATCCGCGAATGGCTTGCGGAAAATCCGCAGCAACAATTCGTGCTCGCCACCGGCACCGCCACCGGTCACGCGGTCGCAACAGATGCCGCGATCGCACAAGTTCGCGTCGCGTACTCGCCATTGGATTTTGCATCGATGATCACGCGCTACCTCGACCGTTTCGAGCCGTCGCGCATCGTGCTGATCGAAGGTGAGCTCTGGCCGCACCTGCTGCTTGCATGCCGCAAGCGCTCGATCCCCATTTCGCTGGTGAATGCTCGCATGTCACCACGCTCGAGTCGCCGCTACCGCCGCTTCGCAAATTGGCTGCGACCCTTTGTTTCCTGCCTCGACGCGGTCGCGATTCAAGAAGAGGAAGACGAATCGATCTGGCGCGAACTCGGTGTCGCGGTGGATGCGATCCACCTCACGGGCAGCATCAAGTTCGATCCTGGCAGCGGACCCGCCCCCGCACGCAGGCCAGCATTTCAAGACATGCTCGATGCCTTCGGCCGCGCTCGTCCGATCGTTCTCGCCGCCAGCACCCACGCCGGCGAAGACGCATGGATCGCCAATGCCATCCGCGAAGCCGCGCCACACGCGCTGCCCGTGATCGCACCGCGCCATGCGGAACGCCGCCACAACGCGACCAAGGATCTGGAAGCCGCCGGATTCACAGTCAGCGCCCGCTCACAATTCGGCGCCACGCAAAAGCCCGATGAAACATCCGCCGTATTTCTCATCGATACCACCGGCGAGCTGTGCGACTGGACCGCACACGCCGATGCGGTGATCATCGGAAAAAGTTTCCTCTCCGAAGGCGGGCAAAATCCTGCCGAGGCAATTCTTGCCAAGCGTCCGGTGATCCTTGGTCCGCACATGGAAAACTTCGAGCCACTTGCCGGACGGCTCGTCGCCGCCGATGCCTGCATCAGAGCCAACGATCACGCACAACTCGTAGCCGCCATCCGCCGCGCGCTCGATCCGCACGAAGCGCAAGAAATCAGCACGCGCGCGATCCAAATTTTGTCCACGCACCAAAACGCGACACGCCGCGTGATCGGCATTTTGAACGCCCATCCAAGGCCTGCAAATTGATACAACGGGATGTTTGTCATTTCCCAATCCTTCATCTACAGTTGCCGCTGTGAGCACCCCTGATAACAATTCACTAACCGGACTGCTGTCGAGTTTCGCGCTAGGCCCATCCTGGGCGCGCGATGCCGCGGAGCCGGCAAAAACGCATTCCAAAAAGGAGCCCAAGCACGACCCCCGCCATGAGGGCGATGCTCCGCCGCGCGAACGCCGCGAATTTCGCGAGCGCCGTGACGATCGGGGAGATCGCGGCAAATCACGATTCTCACGCGACCACGCACCACGCGAGCCCATCGTCACTCCCGCCGCCGGCGTACGGATCACGATCATCCCCGACCCCGAAGCGGTACGGCTCATCGGCAAGGAAGTGCATCAAGTCGCACGCGTTTACCCGCTCTTCGATGTCGCAAAAATCATCATCGCCGAGCGCAGCCGCTGCCGTGCGATACTCGAGATCGAAGAAACTCGCCCGCCACTCCTCCACGGCAAGATCGACGGCTCGCTTTTTGTCACGCGCGAGGAAGCCGCTCGCCACCTCTGGAACTCCGAACTGCGCCAGCAGTTCATCGATGAGGAAACCGTCGAGGTCGATCCACCAAGCGGCAATTTCCAATCCATCGCCCGCTGCGGAATCTCGGGCGAATTGCTAGGCCCGCCAAACTTCCACGCCTACCAATCCAATCTCCGCCGCATCCACCGCGAGCGCTTCCCCAACATGCCCTTTGAGGCCTACGCCGCCAAAGTCCGCACCGAACGCAGTGAGGAAGTGGTCGGCGCGTGGCTCGAATCAATGAAGAAAAAAACCCGCTGGCGCATCAAAGGCGGTGGCGATGAGGCATGGGTCGAAACCCAGGCCGATGCCGAACGCGCTCTCGCCGCACGCCATTTCGACGATGCCTTCGAGTCCATCCGCAAAATCGAAATCCCCGCCTCGATTGCCAACCAACTGCTCTCTCCCTCGCTTGCGCTTTCACTCAAACTCGCCGGCATCTACGCCCGCGAAAATCCCGCGTGCCTCATCCCAGTGATCTGCCGCGCGATCGAAGCCGAGCACCTCCCGATCTTCAAACGCAAAGGCAAACTCTACACCGGCCCCGCCCGCCCGAGCCCGCTCCCCAAGGACGCAGTCCTCGCCGCACGCCCCGCCATCATGGTCGAGTGGATCCGCTCAAACACCCCCGCGAAACTTGCCGGACTCTGGGAAGCGGTCCTGCCCGAAGGTGGCAATGCTCCGCCCGCGGAATTCGCCGCCGATCTCTTCTGGCTCCTTCACCAAGGCCACATCCTGCTCTTCACCAACGACACGCTGGTCGTCCAAGAGGTCATCGAAAAGACCGCCACCACCAGCACCGACTCTTCCGACAAGCCCAAGAGCAAAAAGAAGAAGTCGAAAAACAAAGCAGCCAACCCGGCGACGGGCGAGGAATCCAACGACGACTCGCCGACAGATGACGAGACCATCGATCCAACAGCAAGCGAGGCTCCCATCTCATCCGCAGACGACGAATCTTCACCAATTTCCACCGCAGAGGTTGACGAAACGCCAGCGGTGTGATTCAAACAATCCGACCCGCACACAGGAACGGTGGCTGAGTGGTCGAAAGCACTCCCTTGCTAAGGGAACGTAGCAGAAATGTTACCGAGGGTTCGAATCCCTCCCGTTCCGCCATCTTGTTCATAGTGCGTAGTTTGTGCGTTTTTATTCGGTTTTATGGGCTTTCCTGCTCTACCGAC
>JBEINR010000186.1:0-2143 GCA_040377995.1 Akkermansiaceae bacterium
CAAGTTTTGTCGCTGCGCGAGTCGGCCGGTGCGCCGGTGCGTTTGTTGTTGATGAACAGCTTCAGCACGAGCGAGGGGACTTTGGAGCATTTGCAAAAGTACCGTGCGCAGGGCATGGCAGATGCTGCTCAGGTTGAGCTTATGCAGAACCGCATTCCGAAGATTGATGCGGCGACGATGCAACCGGTTGAGTGGCCGGCTGATCGCGAGCTTGAGTGGTGCCCGCCGGGGCATGGTGATCTGTATCCCGCCTTGGTCGCGAGCGGATGGCTCGACCGGCTTTTGGCCGAGGGGGTGAAATATGCCTTTGTTTCCAACTCGGACAACCTCGGTGCGGTGATGGATCCCAAGATCCTGCGATACTTTGCCGAGAGCGGCGCACCGTTTTTGATGGAGGTCACTCGGCGCACGGCGGCGGACCGCAAGGGCGGGCATTTGGCGCGCAGAAAATCCGACGGTCGTCTTCTGCTGCGCGAGGTCGCGCAATGCCCGGAGGCGGATCTCGAGGCGTTTCAAGACATCGACAAGCACCGCTATTTCAACACCAACAGCCTTTGGTTGAGGCTCGATTTGCTCAAGGAGCAGCTCGCGGCGGATGCCGGTGTCCTGCCGCTGCCGATGATCCGCAACCTCAAGACCGTCGACCCGCGTGACAAGAAATCAACGCCAGTGATCCAGCTCGAAGTCGCGATGGGTGCGGCGATCGAGTGCTTCGAGGGTGCGGCTGCGATCGAGGTGCCGAGGAGCCGATTTGCACCGGTCAAGACCACCGGCGACCTGCTGGCCCTGCGCTCAGATGCGTACGAAATTTTGCCCGATGGGCAGGTGCGCTTGGACGGGTCGAGATCCGGCAAGCCGCCGCTGGTCGTGCTCTCCGATGAATACAAGATGGTGGATTCCTTGGACGGCTTGGGCGTGCCAGGTTTGCTGCGCTGCGATTCGCTGACGATTTCCGGTCCCGTGAAATTTGCGGCCGGGGTCGTGATCGAGGGCAGGGTCGAGGTCCGCAATGCCAGCGGATCGATCAAGGAGGTGCCTGCCGGAACTTACCGCGACCAGATCGTGGAACTTTGAACAGTGGTCGGGTGGGGTGATTTTTTTGAAATGCCGGGCTTGCCAAGGTCGGTCGGAAAATCTACCTCACCGCCGCCATGGCATCGATCGGACCTTTTGATTTCCCAAGCAGCGGATTTGACGCGGTAGTCTTTGACTTCGACGGCACCCTTGCCGACTCGATGCCCACGCACTTCGAAGCGTGGTGTGAGGCACTCGCGATGTATGGTGCCGGCGGAGTTTTCAAAGAGGATGTTTTCTTCGCGATGGGTGGGCGCCCGACGCGCGACATCGTGGTTGAGTTGAATGACGAATACGATCTGCGCCTCGATCCCCAAGCTGTGGCCTTTGCCAAGCGCGAGGCTTACTTGAAGCGTCTCAACTCGATCGAGCTCATCGATGAAGTCGCGGCTTTCGCCGAATCGCTGCGCGGCAAGGTGCCGATGGCGATCGCGACCGGCGGCACGCGCATGGTGATTGAGAAATCACTCAAGGTCGTTGGGATTTCCGATTGGTTCGACGAAGTCGTGACCGCCGACGATGTGGAGCTCGGCAAGCCGGCGCCGGATGTTTTTCTTCGCGCCTGCAAGTTGCTCGGAGCGAACCCCGCCAATACACTTGCTCTTGATGATGCGCCGGCCGGTATCCTCGCCGCCCAGCGCGCGGGCATGCAGGTGATCGCGATCCCATCGCCGCTCACCTCGGCGCGCGCGTGAGGATGGTAATTCGGTATCTCAGATTGCGCGGCTGCGTGGACGCATGGGTTTTTGACCACTGATTTACTGATGAACTGATTGAAGAAAGAGGACAGGCCTCGGGTGCCTGCGGCATTTGATCAACAATCAGTCCAATCAGTGATTCTTCTTACCACTTCCATTCGATGCCGGCGAAGATGCTGCGGCCGTCGCCGGGGAGAAATTGGCGTTGGTCGGTGCCGTTGGCGTTTTCGATCACGCCGGTGGTGGCGGCGTAGGCTTTGTCGGTGAGGTTGCGGGCCTCGATGAACCATGAGATGCCGTCTTCGATGCGGCGGCCAAATTTGAATCCGCAGATCGCGTAGGCATCGGCGGAGAAGGTGTTGCGGTGGTCG
>JBEINR010000010.1:0-10708 GCA_040377995.1 Akkermansiaceae bacterium
AGTGACGCGCAAACAGGTCGAGCGACTCACGATCCCAGCAGAAGTTTTCCATGATCAGCGAGGGCAGCTCGACGAAGTCCCATGCGACATTCGTTCACGCGAGCGAGCGCACCGGCACTTCGCTGAGCATGCCGTGCAGAAGGTGGCCAAACTCATGAAAGATCGTCTCGACCTCACCATGCGTGAGCAATGCCGGCTTGCCATCGACCGGCGGGCTCATGTTGCCAACGATCAGACCGAGGTGCGGCTCGCCCGGATGACCGGTGTGCAGCGAGTTCATCCACGCACCACCACGCTTGGATTCGCGCGGATGCCAGTCGGCATAAAACGATCCGAGATGAGCGCCGCTGCCGGAGTCGTGAATTCCATAGAACGAAACCTCCGGGTGCCAAACTTCGATTTTGGATGATGCTTCACCGGTTTCGTTGAAAACAGTTTCCTGTTGCCGGATCGTGATGCCAAAGAGTCGCGAGGCAATTTCGAACATGCCGGCCATCACGCCATCGACCGGGAAATAGGGGCGCAATGCTTCATCATCGAGATCGTAGTTTTCCTTGCGCTGGAGTTCGGCCCAGTAGGCAGTTTCCCAGGGCTGCAAGGCGTCGGATTTTTCACCGGTCTTCGCCGCCTTGTACTGCGCGAGTTGGCGGAACTCTGCATGATAAGCCGGCACGATGCGCGCGTGAAGTTTCTCGATGAAGGAAAGCGCCGCCTCGCCCGATCCGGCCATGCGGCGCAGCAGGGTGAGATCGGCGAAATGACCATGACCAAGGAGCACTGCCTTTTCGTGCCGCAGCCCAAGGATGCGCCAGACCAGCGGCGTGTTGTCGTAATCGCCATAGCCACCTACGCGACTCGATGCCTCCCACACCTGATGCCGAATCGCATCGTCATGCAGGTGCTGCATGATCGGAAACATCGATGGAAATTGCAGCGTGAAGCGCCACGCGGGCTGATCCTCACCGCCGAGGTCCTTCGTCTTTGCGTTGGCGGCGGCTGCTGCTTTGGCCGACTCGGGTAAGCCTGCCAGCTTCGACTCATCGTTGATGACAAGCTCCCACGCGTTGGTCGAATCCAACACATGCTCGGAGTACTGCTTCGTGAGCGTCGAAAGCTCGGCCTCGATCGCCGCGATGCGTTCCTTTTCGGCAGGCGGCAAATCAGCGCCGGACTGACGGAAATCGGCGAGCGTTTCCTCGATGAAGCGTTTTTTCACCGGATCGATTTTTGTAGCTTCGGCACTTTCTCCAAAGGCCTTGAGCACCTCCCACAGCCGTCCATTGAGCGGAATCGATGCGTAAAAATCCGTCACCTCCGGCAGCATCTTGTTGAGCGCCTCGCGTTGCGCGGGGTTGTCGCACACCGAATCGAGATGATTCAAACGACCCCAGCCGCGACCCAGTTCTTCGGTCGCATTTTCAAGCGCGTGAAATGTCGATTCATAGGTCAGCGCCGATCGGTCCTGATCGCAAATCGCCTCGATCGCATTCTTTGCGAGTGAGAGCGCATGGCGGATGTCGGGCTCGACCGCCTCGGGCACGAGTGTCGACCAACGAACATGAAAATCAGGAGATAGGAATGGATGCATAGGAAATGAGATCAGTGGAATTTTTTCAGAAAATCATCGGGTGAAATCGCTTTGACTGGCGATCTACGGTAATCGCGCAGGTTGCGGGTGACAACAAGATCCGCACCCCATGATTCCGCCGCTGCGACCTGGAGCGCATCCTCCAAATCGGACATCGGAAGATCAAGCGCACGCTGCGATTCATGCTTGCCTACCGGAGCGACATCGACGAGCTGAAGCAGGCCGCGCAAAAATGGCCGCGCATTTTTCAGGAGGTACGCGCAGTTGGCAATCGAGTGGCTTGCCACCGCAGCCTTGCCACCGGCCTCGACCCATTTCAAGACCCCGGCGCTCGCACACACATGCGGTTCGCGCCCAAGCGCAACATCAAGCAGAACATCGGTATCGATCAGCAGCTTCATCAGCGGATGTACTTCGCGATCAGTGCATCCCGCAGCAGATCACTACCGCCTTTGCCATCGGTTGGCTCGCGCAGGCTCGCGACACCCGTCATTTTTTCGACAAGACCGCGCCTTGACTGCGCGCCCTCTTCGCGCAGCAGCCCTTCGATCAGGCCGGACACTGTAGTATCCCTGCGCTTGGCGGTCTTTCTGGCGAGCTCATGCACCTTCGGGTCGAGGGTGATGGTGATACGACTTTTCATGAGTATGTACTTAAAAGCAATCGTGCATACTGTCAAGTGGCGGCATCGCCCGTGACCTCATCGGCGGCAGGCGGCACAAAGCCCGGCAGAGGCCGCACGAGATTGTTCTGCAGCGGAAAAACACGCTCGACGATGTTGGGAGCGATCTCCTGCGATTGCGCATAGGCTTCGCGGATCATCTCGAGCTTGGCATCTAGGTTGTCGATGTAGTGCAAGGCAAAGGCCTCGGGCGTACGGGGCAGCACGGGCGAGCCAAACTGATGCTCACCATGGTGGCTGCCGATCAGGTGCAGGAGGTGCAGGCGCGTGTCGTCGGATCCGGGCTTGAGCTCCGCCCATGCTTTTGCGTCCTCGGATTCCATCAAATCGCGCCAGAGTTTGTTGACCATTTCGATGCCCAGCGGGATGTGGCCCATCATTTCGCCGGCAAGGGTAAAGGTCTGCGTGAAACCATGCTCAGGATAGGTGTTTTCCCAAAGCTTGCCGCAATCGTGAAACAGCACGCCCGCAAGCATCAGATCGCGATTGAGCTCCGGGTACACGCCGCAAATCGCATCGGCCGAGCGCATCATCTGCGCGACATGTTCGACAAGCCCGCCACGACGAGCATGGTGATTTTTGCGCGCCGCCGCCGTGCGCCGAAAGCGGTCGCCCATTTGATCGAGAAACATTCGGCACAGGGCATTCAAGCGAGGCTCGGCAATGCTCGCGCAGAAACTTTGGATCACCACGAAATCCGCATCCTGACGCCGGCGCAAATCCGCATCGCCGGCATAGAAATCATTCAGCGCCGCCTCATCCGGCACATGGAACTCGAGATCCCTGGCGTCCATGCCATAGGAACTTTGCGTCCAGCGCGCCTCGAGCCGCAGCACCGCCGATTCCTTAAGCGACTCGGCTTCCTGATAGACCGGCGAATCCGACCAAAGCTTGAAATTCATTTTTCCGGTCGAGTCGGCAAACGCTATTTCGAGATACGGCTTGCCGGTCTTGGCGACGCGGGTCGAGCGGCTTTGCAATTGTGCGATGACGGCGGCCTGCACCGGAGTCGTGCCAGTGCATTCCCTAAGGGCGGCGATCGAGAGTGATGTCACGCCATGCATCATGCACCGGATACGAATGCTGTCACGGAATCCTTTGCCGCATCACTCATAAACAATCTCGTTTGGCAGCTCGTTGGGGTTCTCGCCGGTGGCCGGCCATGCGCCCGCCATCGTCGCGCCCAAGCTGCGGATGCCATAGGCAAGCGCCTCGTAGCGCCGACCTGCACGCAAGTGCCGCGACATCGCGTTGGATAGCTCCTCCCAGTAGGCCGGGCCCACCACTTCGGTCCACGCGCTGTCGCCGATCACCGCAAATCGATGGCCCATCGGGATCACCAAAATCAACGCACCATTGCGATCATTCGTGCGATGCATGCCGAGACGATCGAAAAGTTTCCAGCAGTGGCGCATCGGACGAAACACCAGCTTGGTGGTGATGACCACACGAAGCTCGGCGCTGCTCCGCGCCTCCACCGCGCGGATCTCGCGTACCAGCGCATGCTCCTCTTTTTCTGTCAGAAATTCGTTCATGTTTGGTTTTGCCGAATTACCATCCACCACTTGCGCCTCCTCCGCCACTTCTTCCTCCACCCCCGGAAAATCCTCCGCCGCCGCCACCCCCCCATCCCCCTCCGCCCCATCCACCACCTCCGTCGCCCCAACCGCCGTGACGCGATCCGCCGCGCGTGATCACCACCTCTCCGTGCTGCTGCGATGAGATCAGCACCAAAAGAATGATCACCAAAAGAATGATGACCGGAAACGGAATGCCCTCGCCGTGATCCAGACGCGTGCGGCCCGTGCCTTGGTATTCGCCTTTGGTCGCGGCGATCATCGCCTCAATGCCTGCCGCAACCGCGAGTTCACGATTACCGGCACGCAAGCGTGGGGCGATCACCTCTTCGATGATCTGCTTGCAACGCGCATCGGGCAGCGCGCCTTCGAGGCCATAGCCAACATGGATTCGGATTTTCCGATCGTTGACGAAGAAAAACAAAATTGCGCTGTTGTCCTTGCCCTTTTCCCCGGGCTTCCATGCCTCGAAGACCCGCTGCGAGAAGTCGACCATTTCGCCCGACTCCGGCAGCGCTTGAAAGATCGCCACCAGCATCTGCGACGAGGACTCACGCTCGTAGTCCTGCAGACGCTTGTCGATCGCGGCAAAGGCTGCTGGCGCAAGCCAGCGCGCCTCATCGTAAACATAATGCGGGGACGGGCTTGCGGGAATCTCCGCACGCGCAGTCGGCGCGGCAAGCATCAGGCCGAGGCAGGCGAGCCAAAAACCAAGGACCCGCCCGCATGCATGGCGCACGAACATCATTTCGCTTCGCCGGATTGACCACCGAAGTCGAATTTCACATCAGGCGCTTTTTCCGCACCGCTTTCAGCTTGGAAGTACGGCCTGGGATGAAAGCCAAGCATGCCTGCAAAAAACACGGCGGGCACCTTGCGGATGCTGGTGTTGAAGTCCTTCACCACCTCGTTGAAGCGACCACGCTCAACCGCGATGCGGTTCTCGGTGCCTTCAAGCTGCGCCTGCAAATCACGAAATCCGGCACTCGCCTTGAGATCGGGATAATTTTCCGAAACCACCAGCAAGCGTTGCAGGGCACTGCCAAAAGCACCTTGCGCTTTTTGGAATTCCTCAAGCTGCTGCGCGGTCTCCGGTGCTTTGCTCGCATCGATGGTCATGCGTCCGACCGATGCGCGGGCATTGACGACATTCTCGAGCGTCGTCTTCTCGAAGTCCGCCGAGCCTTGCACGGTCTTGACGAGGTTCGGCACGAGGTCGGCACGACGCTGGTACTGGTTGGAAACCTGCGCCCATGCCGCATCAACGCCCTGCTGTTTGCCAACGAGGCCGTTGTAAGTGGAAATTCCGCCAAGAACGAGGGCTCCGGCGACTGCAATGAGGATCAATAGGGTCTTGCTCACGGTATAGGTATCTAACCGATCATCCGCCAGCTGTCGAATCAATTTCGCCCCGCACGAATGCGTTCACTCGTGACGCAGCGCCTCGATCGGATCCAGCGAAGCCGCTCGGCGAGCCGGCATGAAACCAAAGATGATGCCGATCGCCGCGGAAAAAACGAAGGCAATCAGATTGATCTTTGGATCAAACACAAACGGCGCGCCCACCACTTTCGCCAGGCTGTGGCAAAGCCCGTAGGCGACCAAAATTCCCGCGAGACCACCCACCCACGAAAGCGTTACCGCCTCGACCAAAAATTGCAGCATCACATCGCGCGCCCGCGCGCCGATCGCAAGACGAATGCCGATCTCGCGCGTTCTCTCGGTCACCGAAACCAGCATCACATTCATGATGCCGATGCCACCAACCAACAAGCTTACCCCAGCCACCGCACCGAGCAGCGAGGTGAGGATCTGCGTACTGGAACTCATCGTCTCCGCAATCATGCGGGTATCGACCACCGAGAAATTGTTCTGCTCATTGTCGGCAAGATTCCGGCGCTCGCGCATCAGCAGCGTGAGGTCGGCCAAGACGCCGGCACATGATTGCTCGTCGATTCCCGCGATCTGGATTTGGTTGATGTTCTGCGGCGGTGGCAATCCCGCAAGACGCCGCTGCATGGTGGTAATCGGAAGAATGATGTTGTCATCGAGGTCATCGCCAAAGCCCCCCTGCCCTTTCACGGCAGTGACGCCGATCACCATAAGAGAAGTTTTGTGCAGACGGATCTTTTGGCCGATCGCAGGCACCGAGCCAAAGAGTTCCTTGCGGATCGTTTCACCAATCACGCACACGGCAGCGCCCTTGCGAAGATCGTCCTGATCAAAAAAACGCCCTTCGCTCAGCTTCCATCCGGCGATGTCGAAATACTCGGGCGTGGTGCCCTGATAATCGGTGTTGCGCACATTCTCCATGAACACAGCCGGCGCATTGCCCATCGCCAATGGCGCCGCGGCACGGACACCGCTCACCTGCTCGCGCACGGCTTGCACATCGTTGAGACTGAACAATGGCGCGCCCCACTGACCCCAGCCCTGCCCGGGCCGCAGAATCATGAGGTTGCTGCCGAGATTCGAGATCTGCGACTTCACCATCTCGGTGGCACCGCGACCAAGGGTCACCATTGTCACCACCGCCGCGACACCGATCACCACACCAATCACCGTCAGAAACGCGCGGGTGATGTTGCGGCGTATTTCGCGAAGCGCGAGGATGAAGGCATTGAAAAACATGAGAAATTCCCGATCTTATAACTTATAACCTATAACTCATGACACCCTCTCATCGCTTGCGATCAATCCATCCTTCACGCGAACCACGCGTTTGGCGGATGCGGCAACATCATCCTCGTGGGTGACCATGATGATGGAGATGCCGCGATCGCTGTTGAGTTTGCAAAGAAGCTCCATGATTTCCACGGTGGTTTTCGAATCGAGATTGCCGGTAGGTTCGTCGGCAAAGAGTGTTTCAGGCTGTGTAACGATGGCCCGCGCGATTGCCACACGCTGTTGCTGGCCGCCGGAGAGCTCCGCAGGCGTGTTTCTCGCCTTTTCCGGCATGCCAACGCTGGCCAAGGCCTCACGCGCCATTTCGCGGCGTCGCCGCGCCGGAACCCCGCGGTAGAGCAAGGGCAACTCAACATTTTCCAAGGCCGATGTCCGGGCCAGCAGATTGAAACCTTGAAACACAAACCCCAAGGCATGTCGGCGGATCAACGAGCGCTGGTCCTTGCTCAGCGACTCGATGGCGATGCCATTGAAAAGATAGCTTCCAGCCGTCGGCGTATCGAGACAGCCAAGCAGGTTCATCAAGGTCGATTTGCCAGAGCCGCTCGGCCCCATGATCGCCACAAATTCACCACGAGCAATCCGCAGATCCACACCGCGCAGCGCATGAAACACCGCATCGCCCCGACCATAGGTCTTGGCGATGCCGCGCAGTTCGATCAAGGACGCCTCATTCATGGCTTGGCGGGCGGCGCTGCGCTGATGATGACCGGCAGACCTTCAGTCAGCCCCTCACCGCTGACCTCGGTGATGCGGCCATTGGTGAGACCGACGCTCACTGGGCATTCGACTGGTACGCCATCGCGAAGCATCCAGACGCTGGTCACCTTGCCGTGCTCGGCGGGTTTCTGAATCGTCGGGCTTTGGCTCCAGCGGCGGCCACCACCGGGCGACAAAACCTGCACAAGGGTGCGTTTGGGATCGGTTTTTTTGAGAAACTCCAACACCGATTCCGGATCAAATCGCAAAGCGGCATTCGGCACATGAAGCACCTGCGTGGCACGCGCGACAGCAATGTCTGCCGTGGCTGTCATGCCCGGACGCAGGCTAAGGTCGGCATTGTCAACCCCAAGCTCGACATTGTAAGTCACGACATTGTTGGTGATGATCGAACCATACGCCACACGCTGCACCGTCGCGTTGTAACTTCGTGTCGGCCAGGCATCGACGGTGAATGTTGCCGTCTGCCCTGCCGCGACGCGCCCGATGTCGGCCTCGGCAACCGTGACGACGAGATCCATTTTCCTCAGGTCCTCAGCGATCACGAAAAGCACCGGCGCGGTGAACGACGCCGCCACTGTTTGCCCGACCTCCACCGTGCGCGAAAGCACGATGCCATCGACCGGCGAGCGGATGATGCTTTTGGAAAGATCGCGTTCGATCGCGCGCAGGTTTGCCTGCGCTTCATTCACCGACGCCTTGGCGCTCTCGAGTTCGGCCTTCGAGCGATCGACCCCGGCCTGCGCGGTGTCCATCTGTGCCTTCGATGGCGTCTTGCCCTCGCTGAGTTGCAAGAGGTCTTCGAAGCGTGCGAGTGAAGCCGTGTTTTCTGTGAGCGTCGCCATCGCCAGCGTCACGCGCGCCTCGGCCGAGAGCAAAATCGCGCGGCTGCGCTCGGTTTGTTGGGTTAGCTTGGCCGTATCGAGTTGCGCGATGGGCTGATCTTTTTTCACCGTGTCGTTGATGTCGACGAGCACCTCGGAAATGGTTCCCGAAAGCTCGCTGCCGATGGTGACTTGGTTCGTCGGTGTCAGGTTGCCAGTCGCTGTGACGATGAGATCAATGTCTCCGCGCGCGATGTTTTCAGTTTTGAAAACCGGTTCATTTTCACGACTGTCCTTGCGGCTAAAATTCCAGTAAAGCAATGCGCCTGCAACCAGCATCAGCGCGGGCAGCAAGACCTTCCAAAGCGGGTGCATCGGTCGCGCGCTGCGGATGATCTCCGGTAGCTTTTCGGTTGATTCGTCTGCTTGCATCGGGATGGGAAAATTAAAATGTACCGGCGATCATGACCACCCGCCGCCCAGTGCCTTGTAGAGATCGATGTAGGCTCTGATGTGTTCGGCGCGTGAGGCGAGGAGATTGTCTTCGATGCCGAGCAGCGTGCGCTGCGCGTCGAGCACGGTGATGAGGTCAGTCACACCAGCTTGATATCGTTGCTGGGCGAGCGTCGCCGCTTCGCGTGCGGACGCCACGGCTTTTTCGAGCGTTGCAAGCCGTTCGCCCGAGCGACGGCACGCGATGAGCGCGTCCTCGACTTCGGATAGCGCGGTCAGCGCCGATGCGCGGTAATCCTGCAACGAACGGTCCAAGGCCGCGCCGCGCGCTTCGATGTCGGCGCGGATGCGACCTGCGTCGAAGATCGGCCCTGTGACGCCCACAATCAGATCGGCCGCGGTTTTTTCGGGACGAAAAATTTTCTCCACCGCGAGCGAGTTGATGCCGAGCGTACCGCTCAAATTGAGCGACGGATAACGCCGCGCTTTTGATGCGTCGAGTTCGGCGATCGCCGCCGAAACTTTCCAGCCCGCCTCGCGCACATCGGGCCGTTGGCGGATCGTGTCGGCCGGGATGCCGATGGCAAGGCCACGCGCCGGCACCGGAATACGGCCACGAGCGCTGGCAAGCGCGACATCGAAGGCACCCGGCTCACGACCACACAGCAACGCGAGTTGATTGCGGCTCTGTGCAATCGATTGCTCCAGCGTCGGGATCGCAGCACGCGCCTGCTCGAGGCTTGCGCTTGCTTGGCTCGACTCGAGCGAATCCGCCTCGCCCGCCTGCTGTCGCCATGAGGCAAGCCGCGCGGTTTCCTCGCGGCTCACCACAATGTCACGCAGCACAAAGAGCCGTTCCTCATCAATGCGCAGTCGCGTGTATGCGATCGCAATTTCCGCCGCGAGCGACGCCTGTACCGAGCGAAGGTTTTCTTCCGTTGCCGCAAATGTGGCGGCTGCGGATTTTGCCAACTTGCGGTTCTTGCCAAACCAATCGACTTCCCAAGAGGCATCGAGCGCGGCCCGACCGGATGAGTTTGACAACCATTCGCCATTCGCGCGTTCGGCATCGCCTAAGCCGCGAAGCGATCCGCTCAGTGATGGCATGAGTTGCGCGGTTGCTTCATCACGCCGTGCCCGCGCTTCACGCACCCGCGCGGTCGCCGAAGCGATGCCGGGGTTACCTGCGAGTCCGGCAGTGATCAGCTTCGACATCTGCGGATCGTCAAATCGCGCCCACCATCGCGCCAGGTCATTTTGCGGCGAAGCAACCGGGAATCCCGCGCTGTTGATCCATGCCTTCGGCGGCTCGGATCCCGCACTCGGCGTGCTGTCGACACAACCGACCACTACCCATGAAAAAAGAAACAATGCCACCCGCGCGACATTCGAGCAGCAAGCTGCGCGCTGCCCCATGGCCGCGTGTCGATTTCGAAAATGTGGGCCCGATCGCAAAAACAGCTTTCTGTTAGAAATCGAGGTAAATCTCGGTGCGGCGGTTGACCTTGCGGCCGTCGGGATTGTCGACGCCGCCCTCTGTCACATTCGGCCTGCGCGGTTGGCTCGATCCCTTTGCGACCGTCACGATCTGCGTCGCGGAAACACCGGCCTCGATAAGCAGATCGCGCACCACTGCGGCGCGGCGACCGGAAAGTTCGTTATTGTAGTCCCTTGTTCCGAGCGCGTCGGTGTGGCCGCTCAGCGTGATTTTTTTGTCGGGATCGGCGCGCAATATTTTCGAAACAATCTCCAACTGCCTCCGCGTGCGGGGATTCACCTCATCCTCATCAAAGCCAAAATAAAGTGCCAACGTGTCACCACCCGCTGGGTTCTTCACCAATGGTGAGTAATAGACATCGCCGCCCGCAACACGCCGTGCGTAATCGGCGAGCAGGCGGTCGAGGTTGATCTCACTCACAAGCCATGTGGCCGGACTTCCGGAATTTTGGAGCGTGAGCGCAAAGCCTGCGTCCTGAGATCCGTCGGTCGCCTCGATGTTGGCGAGATAGCCAGCTAGATCGGTTTTTTGCAGCATCGAACGCAGTGGCTTCGATTTGCGTAGTTGATACATACCCTCTTCGAAAAGTATGCATAGCCCGGCGATCTTCGCATCGCTCACCGACTTAGGGGACACATGCTTGCGGGCGATTTCGAACTTCTGTTTCAGAACCTCCTGCAA
>JBEINR010000002.1:0-16426 GCA_040377995.1 Akkermansiaceae bacterium
CCTCGACACTCGCCAAACGCGCAACTTGTGGCGCGACCACGCGCTCGTCGAGCTCAACGAGGCGGTGCTGTGGTCGTTCCAGCAGGAAGGCGTGCGGCTTGTTGATCATCATCAGGCATCGCGCGAGTTCATCGAGTTTTGCGAAAGCGAGCAGCGCGCCGGCCGCGAGGCGCAGGCCGAATGGCCGTGGATCGTGCCGCCCATTTCCGCCTCGGCGACGCCGGTCTTCCATCGCGGCTATTCATTGCAGCCTGAGTTTCCCAACTACCTTTTGCAAGCCAGCCCGTGGCAAACCGCGCGTGGTCGCGAGCTGCTGCAAAAGCATCGGCGGTGACGCGTGATTGACAGCGCTCGCGCGAGGCGTTCCATTTCGTTTTCGTTGAAAGACCACACGGAAACATTGATCGATCTCGCGCTCGCTGAAGACCTCGGTGATGGCGATGTCACTTCGCAGTATTTCATCCCGGCCGACCGCCGCGCGCAGGCCTTCATCACGGCGCGCCGCGAAGGCGTGGTCTCCGGCATCGAGCTCGCCGCGCGTGTTTTTGAAAAGGTCGACCCCACGCTGTCGGTCGAAATCCTGATCGACGATGGCAGCCGCGTGAGTGAAGGAGCCTTGCTGTTGCGCGTCGAGGGATCGGCGCGTTCGATCCTTGGCGGCGAACGCACGGCACTCAATTTTGCGCAAAGGCTCAGCGGTGTTGCCACGCTCACTTCGCGTTATGTCGATGCGGTCAAGGGCACTGGCGCGCGCATCCTCGACACGCGCAAAACAACTCCGGGCTACCGATTGCTTGAAAAAAAAGCGGTGCTCGACGGTGGCGGTCATAACCACCGCATGAACCTGCACGACCGCGCGATGGTGAAGGACAACCACCTCGTCACCGAAGGTGGGGTTGCGGCAATTCAAGCGACGATCCGGCAATTGAAAAACGACAAGCCCGGCATCGAAGTCGAGCTTGAGGCCGATCGCCTCGATCAGGTGCGTGAGTTTCTCGCGCTCGATGGCGTCGACCACATCCTGCTCGACAACATGAGTCTCGACGATCTGCGAGAAGCGGTGGCGATGCGCGGCGAACGGACGACGCCGATGTTTGAGGCGAGTGGTGGCGTGACGCTTGAAACGATCCGCGAGATTGCCGCGACCGGCGTTGATTTCATTTCCGTCGGCGCGCTCACGCATTCGGCACCGGCGCTCGACCTCGGCCTGGACTTCACGCCGCTGGAAATTTCCTGACCCATGGCCGATGACCTCACAGGTGCCGCGGCAGACTTTCCCGATCCCTTCCATCTGAGGGTGCTTGAGTCGGCCGGATCGACCAACGACGAGTTGCGCGCGCTTGCCGAAGCCTCGGCACCGGAAGGAGTGGTGTTGCTCGCGCTCGAACAAAGCGCCGGTCGCGGCCGCCGCGGCGCGCAGTGGTTTGCGCCACCGGGCGAGTCGCTCACCTTTTCCATCCTCCTTCGCCCCGCAGCCCCCAAGGCGCTATGGCCGCGCCTCGCTCTTGCCGCCGGCCTCGCGGTCGCCGAAGCGGTCGAGTCCTTCGGCCTAGCCGCCGGCATCAAGTGGCCGAACGATGTCTGGATCGGCACCCGCAAGGTCGCCGGTATCCTCGTCGAGGCGGGCGCGGATTTCGCTATCGTCGGCATCGGCCTGAATGTGAACACCACGCGCTTTCCCGATGAGGTGGCGCAAATCGCCAGCTCGCTCGAATTGGAAACCGGCATAGCCCATTCGCGCGGCGATGTGCTCGGCGCGATCATCCGCCGCTTCGCGATTCGCCAGCGGCAGATCGAGGCGGAATTCGCCGCACTCATGGATCAGGTCCGCCAGCGCTGCGTGCTCACCGGCAAAACCGTGCAGCTCGCCACGCCAAGCGGCCCGCGTGTCGGCGTGGTCGATGGCCTCTCGGCCGCCGGCGAGCTGATCCTTCTCGGCCCGAACGGACGCGAACACCTCATCCAAGCCGATGAGATCCGCATCCTTTCGCAATCTGCACAAAATTCCGTTTCGCCGACGCTCAACGAGGCGCCAATGCTATGATGAAACGATCCTTCATATTTGGCCTCGCCTGCCTTGCACTTGTTTCCTGCGCGACCAAGGAGCCGGAGGAAAAACCCAAGGCCGAGCCACCGCGCCTCGTCGGCCGCATCGCTTCGATCCCGCCCGACAGGCGCTTTGTGCTGATCCAAAGTTTCGGCAAATGGACCGCCGAGCCGGGCACTATCCTCACCACCCGCGGGGCCGACCAGCGCAGCGCCAACCTGCTCGTCACCGGCGAGGCCCTCGGCCAATTCGCCGCCGCCGACCTGCAGTCGGGTCAGGTCGAGCTCGGCGACGCAGTTTATTCACAACATATTCCCAAGCCGCCGACCGCCGCGGAGCCCGCCGCGGAGCCTCTGGCAGCGGAAACCCCGCCCGTCGAGGATGTAAAAAATCCTCAAAAATCCTCGAATTAGCGGTATTTTTTGAAAAATATTTCGGTTTTGCGGAATTATTTTCTTTCAAGACCTCTCGGAAAGGCGTAATTTTCAAAAGTCCCACGACGCGTGGGGTCCCCGCCGCACTCCTTGTCCCGAAGGAGCAGGCCGATTCCGAACCGCCCCGGCCCCGTGCCCGGCGCTTGGTCTCCGCCGCGCAGTGCCATGCGTCACCCCGTCCCCAAACATGAACACAACAACCAGCCAACATGAAATCTACGAACGCCACGGGCGCTTCGGTCAAGGCCGATGCCGACCGTCTCGCTGACTTTGTCCTATTCACGCAGCGCAGCTGCATTTTGAACCTGTCGACCGAGCTGAATAAAGGAAACATCTCGTTTTCCCAGTTCTTCCTCCTGACCTATCTCTCGAGCGAGGAGTATCTGACGATGTCGGATATCGCCAAGAAAATGGGTCACTCGACGGCAGCCGCGACCGGTCTTGTCGACCGTCTCGAAAAGCTCGCCTATGTCGAGCGCACGCACGCCGCCGAAGATCGCCGTAAGATCATGGTGCGCATCACCCGCAAGGGCACCGAGCTCGTCTCGAAGATGCGTTCGGAAATTGCCAGCGACCTCGCCAACATCCTTGCCGACCTCGATGAGGATCAGGCCGAAGCGGTCGAGCACACCAAGCGTGCGATCCACGGCCGCACGATGCACTGAGCCAACGCACGAATCCCGCTTCGCCTGGCGCACAATGTCGCTTGGCGAAGCACCACCACCTCCCTTACCCTGTTGCGGTGACGGAGGTGTTTTCGTTTCTTGATCCGATCCATGCGATCCCTGGCATTCGCGCCGACTGGGTCGAGCGTGTTCCCGGGCTCGAGCTTGCTTGCGACCGTGACGAGGCGATGCGGCATTTGCGTTCGTTTCATCAAGCACGAGTGAATGAGTTTGCCGGCAGTGATGCAGCTTGGTGGCGTGCCGAGCAAGTTCATGGCAGTGCCGTCGCGGTGGTGCCGGGGGCCGCGCAAATCATCGCGCCCGATGGCTTGAGCGCAGTGCCCGGAGTCGATGGCTTGCTCACGAATCAAGCTGGCGTGGTGCTTGCGATCTATGTCGCCGATTGCGGCGCAGTCTGGCTCGCCGACCGCCGCACCGGTGCCATCGGCTTGCTGCATTCGGGCAAAAAAGGCACCGAGCAAAATATCCTCGGCGTCGCGCTCGAACGCATGGCTCAGAGCTTTGGCACGCGCGCGGAAGATGTCACCGCAGTGCTCAGTCCCTGCATTCGCCCGCCCGATTATGAAATCGACTTTGCCGCGCAAATTGCCGTGCAAGCGGACGAGCTTGGCCTTGGAAATTTCATCGACTGCGGGCTCAACACCGCGGCAGATTTGCGCCGCTATTACAGCTATCGTAAAGAGCTCGGAAAAACCGGGCGCATGATGGCACTCATCGTCAGGGACCCATCGCCATGAGCTCGACCCATCGCATTCAAGCACCGGCCAAACTCAATCTTTCGCTGCGCGTGCTCGGCCGCCGCGATGATGGCTTTCACGACATCGAGAGCCTGATGGTGCGCTTGCCCAAGCTTGCCGACGAACTCGAATTTTCCGAAGCCGCGAAATTTTCATTTTCCTGCGACGACCCGACCGTGCCCGGCGACGAAGGGAATTTGGTGATCAAAGCACTGCGCGCTTACGAAGCCGCAGCGCAAACCGAATGCCGCGTTGCGATTCATTTGAAAAAATCCATCCCGCACGGTGCCGGCCTCGGAGGTGGCAGCAGCGATGCGGCGGCGACCTTGCTTGCGCTCGATCAACTGCACGATGGCAAGCTCGGCACCAGCCGCCTCATCGAACTCGCCGCCGGCATCGGCTCGGATGTGCCATTTTTTCTCGGCGATGCGGCCGTGCGCGTCAGTGGCCGCGGCGAATGCCTCGAGTCGGTCGAGCCGCCACCCGCCATGCCGGTCCTTTTGCTCAAGCCATCCTTCGGCGTCCCCACGCCCGAGGCCTATCGGCATTGGCTCGACTCGCAGGAAATCCCCGACATCCGCTACGCGCCGCAAATCATCGATGGGCTGGAATTGGTCAATGACCTTGAGCGGCCGGTCTTTGCCAAGCACCGCTTTCTTGCGGAGCTCAAGCAATGGCTGCTGCGCCGCGAAGAAGTTCGCGCCGCGCTGCTTTGTGGGTCGGGCTCGACGATCTTTGCCGTGCTCCATGCCGGCGCCGATGCCGCGCAGCTTGCGCGCTGCGCACGGCATGAGCTCGACCCCGCGCTATGGCACTGGGCGGGCATGAGCGCAGGCACCTGAGGCAAAATTCCACCCGCACACCGCTCAGGCCCGGGGTTTTGCTTTTCATTCCGCCGCCCCTTGGCCATGGTCCGTGGCCCTCAAACCACGATGTCAGACGACCGCAAGCCTTACCCTTTCCGCGACTTCGAACCCAAATGGCAGGCCCGTTGGGATTCGGAAAAAACTTTCCGCACCGCCGGCCCCGGCGACGAGGGCTTTGATCCGGCCAAGCCGAAATACTATGTGCTCGACATGTTTCCCTACCCGAGCGGTGCGGGACTCCATGTCGGCCACCCGGAGGGCTACACCGCCACCGACATCATCGGCCGCTACAAGCGGATGAACGGCTTCAATGTGCTGCACCCGATGGGCTACGACTCGTTCGGGCTGCCCGCCGAGCAGTACGCGATCAAGACCGGCCAGCATCCGGCCGTGACCACCGCCGCCAATATCGAGAACTTTCGCCGCCAACTCAAGTCGCTCGGCTTTGCCTACGACTGGGATCGCGAAATCGCCACCACCGACCCGGACTATGTGCGCTGGACGCAATGGATTTTCCTACTACTATATTCATCGTACTTCGATGCCGAAAGCAACCGCGCGCGGCCGATCGCGGAGCTCGAAGCCAAAGGCTGGACGCGTGAGCAGATTGATGCCGAGCGTCTCGCCTATGTCGCCGACACGCCGGTGTGGTGGTCGCCCGATCTCGGCACGGTGCTCGCCAACGAGGAGATCGAAGAGTGGAAATCCAAAGGCCACACCGTCGAGCGCCGGCCGCTGCGCCAATGGATGCTGCGCATCACGAAATACGCCCAACGCCTGATCGATGAGCTCGATGGCCTTGATTGGCCGGAAGGTATCAAGCTGCTTCAGAAAAACTGGATCGGCCGCAGCGAGGGAGCCGAGGTGGTCTTCACGGTGGCGGGCAAAGACATCACCGTCTTCACCACCCGCCCCGACACGCTCTTCGGCGCGACCTACATGGTGCTTGCGCCCGAACACCCGCTCGTTGCGGAAATCACCACTCCCGCGCAACAAGCGGCCGTGGAGGCTTATCGGAAAACCTGCGCGTCGAAGTCCGACCTCGAACGCGGCGATCTCAACAAAGACAAGTCGGGCGTCTTCACCGGAGCCCATGCCATCAACCCAGTGAATGGTGCCGAAATCCCCGTGTGGATCGCCGACTATGTGATGATGGGCTACGGCACCGGTGCGATCATGGCCGTGCCCGCACACGACGAACGCGATTTCGAATTTGCGCAAAAGTTTGGCCTGCCGGTGATTCAGGTGGTCTCAAGGGAGCGCGGGCGTCCCGCCCGCTTCTTCTCAAGCGATGAAGCAACGAATGTCAGCAGTCACAAACTGCCGCACTGGCAACAAAACGAAAGCGCGTGTTTTGTGACTTGGCGCCTCGACGATAGCTTGCCAAACGAACTTGTCGTAAAATGGGAAGCGGAGCGCTTGGCATGGTTGAATATCAACCCCAAACCTTGGAATGAAGAAACTGAGCGGGACTATCATCAGAGATTTTCCGATCGTCTGGATGAGTGGCTCGATGCCGGTTCCGGAAGCTGCATTCTTCGGGCAACATCTTTGCGTGGGATAGTCTCAGAAGCATTGCATCACTTTAATGGTGAGCGCTACAGGCTTCATGCTTTCGTGGTCATGCCCAATCATGTGCATGTTCTTTTTGCTCCACTCGGCAAGAATGAGCTGTCGGAAATTTTGCACTCTTGGAAAAGCTTCACCTCCAAAAAAATCGGAGAGCAGCTCAAACAGGAGGGGCGCATCTGGCAGCCTGAGTACTTTGATCGTTTGATCCGCAGCGAACGACATTTCGACAAAGTGCGCGAATACATTGCAAAAAATCCATTTAAGGCAAAATTGGGCAAAGATGAATTCACTCTATGGGTGGATGATTCTTATGAAGATGCGGGCGAGACGCCCGCGCTCCCGTACTGCGACTCCGGCATCGCCATCAATTCCGGCTTCCTCGACGGACTTGCGACTACCGCCGCCAAGGCGAAGATGATCGATTGGCTCGAGACGAACGGCAAAGGCAAGCGCCGCATCCAATACAAACTCCGCGACTGGCTTTTTTCGCGTCAGCGCTACTGGGGCGAGCCGTTTCCGATCGTGTGGAAGGACGGGCATCATCACGCCATTGCCGATTCCGAGCTGCCGCTGCTTGCGCCGCCGCTCGAAGATTACAAGCCCAGCGGCACTCCCGATCCTTTGCTCAACAAGGCAACCGAATGGGTCCAGCTGCCCGATGGCTCGATCCGCGAGACCAACACGATGCCGCAATGGGCGGGCTCGTGCTGGTATTACCTTCGCTACTGCGATCCTAGTAATAAAGACCGCTTCATTTCCAAAGAGGCCGAGCAGTATTGGTCCGGCAAGGGTGCTTCGACCGGCATGGTCGACCTCTATGTCGGCGGCACCGAGCACGCGGTGTTGCACCTGCTTTACGCGCGCTTTTGGCACAAGGTGCTCTTCGACCTTGGCCATGTCGGCACGCCCGAGCCATTCCAAAAACTCGTCAACCAAGGCCTTATCCTCGGCGAGGACGGGCAAAAGATGTCGAAGTCGCGCGGCAATGTCGTGAACCCCGATGATGTCGTGCGCGAATACGGCGCCGACGCCTTGCGGCTTTACGAAATGTTCATGGGGCCGCTCGAGCAGGTGAAGCCATGGCAGATGAAGGGCGTCGAAGGAGTCTCGAGATTCCTTGCGCGCGTTTGGCGCATCGCCTTCGAGGAAGCAAGCGATGGCAGCCATCAGGTTTCCGCCAAGATCAAGGACACCGAATGCACCGACAAGGAGCTCCTGCGAGTGGTGCACGAGACGATCAAGAAAACTGGCGAGGACATCGAGAAGCTCAGCTTCAACACCGCGATTTCGCAGATGATGATTTGCACCAATGCCTTCACCCAGGCGGAGGTGGTGCCGCTCAAGGAGTTCATCCAGTTCCTGACGGTTTTGAATCCCTTCGCCCCACACCTCACTGAGGAAATCCACGAGCGCGTGGCGGCGATCACCGGTCGCCGCTCTTCTCTTCTCTCCGAAACCGCATGGCCGACATACGATCCTGCCGCGCTGGTGCGCAACGAGATCGAGATTGTCGTGCAGGTGAATGGCAAACTTCGCGAGCGCCTTACGGTCGCCAAGGATGCCGACGAGGAAATGGTCAAGTCGCTCGCCCTGCAAAGCCCGAAGGTGCTCGAACACACGGATGGCAAAACCATTCGCAAGATCATCTTTGTGCCCGGCAAGCTGCTCAACATCGTCGCGGCTTGAGCGCACACGCGATCGCGTGACGCGAGGCTGCTTGTGCGGCATTGGCGGTGAATTAGATTGATGATTGGAGATCTCTCCAATCCATCATGAAAATTTACACCAACACGGAGAAGGAGTTCGGCGCATGCCCGGATGATACGGCAAGCTGCGAGAAACAAATCGGCGGCCCATTTCCGCAGGGCAAGTTGTTCGCGCTGAATTTCCCCGTGCTGACGCTTGCCGACATGTCGACCACGATGAAGGCGCTGAATGCGGGGCTCTCGATGGAAGGCGTCACCATGTACCTGTTTTGGTTGGCCACGGTCGCCATGGGTGCCGGCGCCTTGTTCTTTTGGCTGCAGCGCAAGACCGTGCCGAGGCAGTACCAGACGACACTGACGGTGGCCGGCATCATTTGCGCGGTGGCGGCTTTTCATTACTGGCGGATGAGCAGTATCTATCTTGAAGGCGTGGCTTCGCTATTTGATGCCAATGGAAATCGCATCGCCGGCGCAACGATCAGGCAATTTCCAACCGCCTATCGTTACATCGACTGGCTCATCACCGTGCCTTTGTTGCTGATGGAATTTCCACTTTTGCTCAACCTCGGCCGAAAAGGTGCCAGGTTGTTCCGAGGGCTCGTTTTCTGGGCTTTTGTCATGCTCGTCACCGCATGGGTCGCGGAGGAAAGCAAGACCGGCAGCGGTCAGTGGTGGCTTTGGTATGCGGTGAGCTGCATCGCATGGCTCTACATCGTGTACATGCTTTACAGCAAAGTTTCCGAAGCGATGACCAGTGCGCCGACGAGCATTCAGCGAAGCTTGGAAACGATGCGGCTATATGTGCTGCTTGGTTGGGTGATCTATCCCGTGGGCTTCCTGATGGCTCTCGGCGGGGCTGATGGCGAAAGTTGGCGCGAGGTTTGCTACAACATCGCGGATGTGATCAACAAGGTGTTCTTCGGCCTCGCATGCTATCAGGGTGTGAAAGCCTTGAGCGAGCCGGACCATTGAATTCGGCGCGAGTGCTGTGGTCCGGACCTCGGGCCTTGCCGTGGGCGATGCTCTTGCTCGGATGCGTGCTTGGCATCATCGCTCCAGAGATCACGAAGCGCTTCGCCGCGTGGCCATTCGTGTTGGCCTTGCTGATTTTTGGCATGCCTCACGGCGCGGCCGATTGGGTAGTGCAGGCACGGCTCACAGGTGAAAAAATTTTCACGCGGCAGCTTGTGGGTTTTGCGGATTACCTTGGGCTGATGCTTGCCTGCTCCCTGTTTCTCGTTTGGCAGCCGGGCGTCTTTGCTTTGCTTTTCCTTGGGCTTACCATCCTCCACTTTGGCATGGCCGATGCCACAGCGCTGCGTGTCGATGCGGATGGTTCTTTCGCGCGTTGGTCATTCGTGTTGGGTCGTGGCTTGTTGCTCTTGGCCACGGTGTTTGCGATGCATCCGGTGTCGGCATGGGCGCCATTTGCGCAGATTGCCGATGCGTTCGCATGGAAGCCTGAAACCATGTGGATGCCGGACTTGATGCATTTGCAAAAATTATCATGGCTCGGCGTCATCGCTGGCGCAGGCTTTGCGATGGCCGGTGCGATCGCGAGATGGCGATGCGGCAGGGCGTCCTTTGATCTGATCGAGCACGCCTTGGTTGCCATGCTTGCGGTGTTTGCGGATCCCTTGTTTGCGGTGGGCATGTTTTTCCTCGGCGTCCATGCGTACCGGCACACGCGGCGATTGGCCTGCACGCGCTTGGTGATCGAGCCGCCGCCCGCGCCCGCAGGTTTCGTGCGCCGCTTGGTTCGCGTGCACGGAATCAGCCTGCCGCTCATGGTACCCACCGTCCTTTGCCTCATTCCGATTTGTTGGCTGCTGGGTCCATTCAATGCCTACACGCTGGCAATGGCGGGCATCGTTTTTTACATGATCACTACGCTGCCGCATCACCTGCTGGGCCTGCGGCTGCCCAGGCCGGACTTCGCCCCGATCCTTTGATGGGCCAAAACGAGTTGCGGAGGCGACGGGCTGGAGTAGATTTCATGTTGGATAAACCTCAATCTGCTATGAACGATCATACCGCAAACCATCTCGATGCCCAAATCGCCAATGCCGGCGAGCAACTCGAAAAACTCAGCACCGAACTCCACGACATCGGCGAGCCGGCCTCGCGCGCACTCGACCGCCGGCTCAATGCGCTGAAGGTCGAATACAAGGCGCTGCAGCGAAATTACAGCGAGTTCCAGCACCGCGATCACGACGGCGCGCTCACCTTGCAGAAAATCCACATCCTGCTCGACCACATCGAACGCGAGGAATCATCCCTCGGCCATGAGGCAAATTTTCTCCATCAGTCGAATCCCTCGACCATGACTCTCGCCGTTCGTGCGGGCTCTCACCTCGTCGACCTCTACCGACAAGGCAAGCAACACTTGATCGGCAACCACCATCCGCTAGGCGCATCCGCCTTCGTCAACCAAAGCGCGGATGAGATCAAAGCGAAGGACAAGCACTCGGGCTGATCCACGGCGCGATCATTCGTCAGTACCCTTGGCTGCGGTTTTTTTGGTCGCGGCTTTCTTTGCCGGACGCGGCGGGAAATCGAAACCGATTTTCCCTTCCTTCGCATCGAAGGTGAGGAATGCATCGAACTTGCGTCTCGTTTTGTTCGAAACAAAGCCCTTGATGAGGTCGGTCTTGCCGGCGCTCACGAGCTTGATCGCCTGTTCGCTCGTAATTTCGTGCTGGAGGATCGACTTGCCGATGCGGATGCCGTTGGGCTCTTTTTTCGTGACGATTTCCGGCAGGTGATAGGCCTTGTCGGTTTGGTAAAGTTTCACGCGGCGTCCATCAGCCAGCTCGACTTCGCCGATGACCTGATCTTCGGTGAGCTCCGCGGCGGCGTCCTTGTCGTCGTTGTCGAAGACGAAGTTGATCTTGAACTTCGCATCGAGCTCGAGTCCGGCATCGAAGGGTTTGTTGAACTTCGATTTGAAGCCTGTGAGCGGTCCGACAAATTTTTTGGTGAAAAGTTCGGCCGCCTCGGCCTCGGTGAGCAAGCGTCCGGCGATGTGTTTCTTCGCCTTGAATTTGCACTCGGGCTGACGGCACTCGTAGGTGGCATCGGTTTGGCGCAGGCCTTTCGCGCCGCAGATCGGGCAATCGACATTGAGGTCGGGAAACGATTGGTTCTTCGCATCCTCGGCGCGGCCCTTTGCCTTGCCGACGATTTCTTCGGTGTAGGCATTGATCTCGCGCATGAACTCGTCGCGCTTGAGTTCGCCTTGCTCCATGAGGTGCAGCTTGTGCTCCCAATCGCCGGTGAGTCTGGGCGAATAAAGCCCTTCGATTTTCATGTCGCGCACCAACTCGATGAGCCGCATGCCGCTGTTGCTGACATGCAAATCGCGCCCTTCGCGGGCGATGTACTTTTGTGAAATGAGTCCTTCGATGATGGCCGCGCGAGTGGCGGGCGTGCCGAGGCCGCGTTCGGACATCGCCTCGCGCAGCGCCTCATCGTCGATGAGCTTGCCTGCGCCTTCCATCGCCGAAAGCAGGGTCGATTCGGTGAAGCGCGCGGGTGGCTTGGTCTCCTCGTGCAGGACCTCGATCGCTTCGACCGTTGCCGTTTCACCGGCGCTCACGGCGGTGAGCTCATCCTTGCCCGATGCCACGCCGGCGCGTTTGCCATAGACCTCGAGCCAGCCGGGTTTCACCAGCACGCGACCTTCGGTCTTGAAGGTGTCCTTCACATCGCCATTCGAAATCCGCGTGAGGCGCGTGGTTTGCTCAAACTCGGCGGAGGGATAAAACACCGCGATGAAGCGCTTCACGATCATGTCGTAAATCTTTTGCTCGGTGTCGCTGAGCTTGGAAAAATTTCCGGTCGGGATGATGGCAAAGTGGTCGGAAACTTTTTTGTCGTCGAACACGCGCTTGAGCTTGGCGAGCTTCGGTCCGTTTTCATTGCCACCATTGAGCACTGCTTTGGCATAACGCGCGGAGTCGAGATCGCTGCCGGCAATTTGTCCAAGCGTCTCGCGCACATTGGGAAGGTAGTCTTCGGGCAGATAGCGCGAATCGGTACGCGGATAGGTGATGACCTTGTGCTTCTCGTAAAGCGCTTGCGCGATGCTCAGCGTGCCTTTGGCAGAGAAGCCCGCTTCGCGTTGCAAGGTAGTGAGGTCGTAGAGTTGCGGCGCGATTTGCGACTGCGCTTTTTTCTCTTCGCTCACGCTGCCGGTCTTGCCTTCGCAGCGTGACTTGATCGCCTCGGCAGCTGCCTGATCCCAAATTCGCTCGGGTTTCCCGTGCGGGTTGGCGTCGGATTTTTTCCACTTCTCGTCGATCCATTTGCCGAGGTAGTCGCCGGCCTTGACGCCGAAGGTCGCGTGGACTTCGAAGTAGGGGCTCGACTTGAATGCTTGGATCTCGGCTTCGCGGGCGGCGAGGATCGCGAGTGTCGGAGTTTGCACGCGACCGGCGGCGGTGATGTTGAATCCGCCATGGCGCGAGTTGAAACAGGTCAGCGCGCGGGTCGCATTGAGGCCGACGAGCCAGTCGGATTCCGAGCGGCATTTCGCGGCATCGGCGAGGGACTCCATTTGCTTTCCATCACGCAGTTTGTCCCATGCCTCGGCGATCGCGTTTTGCGTCATCGATTGCATCCACAAGCGCTTCACAGGTTTTTGAATGCCGCCGTACTCGACGAGGTAGCGGAAGATCAGCTCGCCCTCGCGGCCGGCGTCGCAGGCGTTGACCAAGAGGTCGATGTCCTTGCGCTTGGCCAGCTTGAGCACCTGCTTGAGACGCGCCTCGGTGTCGGGCTTGGCTTCGAGTTCGAAAGTTTTCGGAATCGCCGGCAGCACGCCAAAATTCCACGGCAGGTTCTTGCCATTCGGCCCGGTGGGCATCTTGAGCTCGACCAGGTGGCCGACGGCGGAGGTGATGACCGCCTTGTCATTTTCGAAGTACGCATCGCGGGCGGCGCCATGCTTTTCAAATTTTCCTAGCGGTTTGGCCAGCGCGCGGCTGAGGTCGGTCATGACGCTGGGTTTTTCGGCGATGATGAGTATTTTTCCCATGGCGATTGCAAGCGGTGTTGCGAATGTGGATTGAGGGACTAGTGCCAACCCTGCCGGTTTTGCAAGCGGTTTGGTGAAATATGCCCCACTTGCGTACCAAAAATTTTCCCAAGGCGCGCGCCCGCGCGTGCGTACGCGAGGCTCAGCCCAGCCCGAGGACCCGCCGCCTCACCGCTTCGAGGGCCGCTTGGCTTACGGCGAGCTTGAAGTCGCGGCGGTTGCGCGGGTGGAAGACTTTGAACGCGATCGCATCGTGATTTGACGATGCGAGACCGATCCATGCCGTGCCGACGGGTTTTTCTGGTGTGCCGCCATCGGGTCCGGCGATGCCGGTGACCGCGACGGCAATGTCGGCGCCGGATGCTTGCAGTGCGCCCACGGCCATTTGCTTGGCGACCACCTCGCTCACCGCGCCGTGGGTCGCAAGGTCGTCGGCCGAAACATTCAGCAAGGAGGACTTCGCGCCATTCGCGTAGGCGACAAAGCCATGACCAAACACCGCGCTCGAGCCAGGCACATTGGTGATGCGATTCGCGATGAGCCCACCAGTGCAGCTTTCGGCCGTCGCCAGCGTCAGCCCGCGTTCTTTCAACACGCGCACCACGGTGGCCTCGAGCGATGAGCCATCGTCGCTGATCAGAAACGAGCCAAACTTTTCCAAGGCGATGGCACTGCCGCTCGCGAGCGCTTCGGGTGGGCCGATCATGCGCAGGTCGACCTCACCGATGTGCGCGCAGTAGCCAAACTCGAGATCGGGGATGGTCGCCAGTTGCGCGTCGATGCCTTGGTGGAAATCGCTTTCGCCGATGCCGGTGAATTTCAGCTCACGGCTGCCGTGAGCTTCATCGATTGCCGCCATCGCTTTGAGTCGCGGCGCGACCTCGTTGTGAAACATCGGGTAAAGTTCGCGCGGCGGACCGGGCAGCAGAAAGATCGCGCAATTTGCCTGACCGTTGAGGCGCGGCGGCACATACACGCCGGGTGCGGTGCCATTCGGGTTGGGCAGCACATCGGCGCCGACAGGCACCAAGGCTTGCTTGAGGTTGGCCTGCGCCATCGGCTTGTTGCGATGCGCGAAGAATGCCTCAAGCGAGCGCAGCGCAGCCTCGTCGGTGATGAGCTCAAGCCCAAGCACCTCGGCGGTGATCTCGCGCGTGAGGTCGTCGCTGGTCGGCCCGAGGCCACCGGTCACGATGATCGCGTCGCTGCGCCCGATCGCTTCTTCGATCGACTCGCGGATCGCCGCGCCATCGGGCACGGTCGTTTGGCGCGCCACGCGCAGACCGAGTTTGAAAAGCTCGCGGCCAAACCACGCGCCGTGGGTGTTGATGGTGTTTCCAAGCAACAACTCGGTGCCGGTGTTGATGACCTCGATGTGCATGCGCTATGTTCCGTGCAATGAGTGATGTTTATTCGGCCTTCTTTTCTTCGCCCGCTTCTGGGGCTTTCTTGGTCGCTTCTTCCTTGCCTTGCTCGATGCGTTTGCGGAATTGCTCGATCATTGGCGCCATCTTGCTATCCGGGGCAAAAGCCTTGGCTTCATCGATAGCCTTGAGGGCTTCGTCAAATTTTTCCGATGAGGCAAGAATCGCTGCGCGGGTCATCATGATCTGCATGGTGACCTCGGTATCGAATCCGCCTTCCTTGAGGGTTTTTTCGACCAGGGCGAGCGCGCCATCGTGATCACGTTTGGCGCCGAATTCCTGCAGGGATTTTTGGAATGCTTCGAGGCGCTTGCCGGTATCGGCCTTTTTCGCAAAGCCAGTCTCATCTTTGGGATCCGCTGCGCGGATCTGCTCGGCGATGTCGCCGTAGAAATTTGCGACAACCTTTTCATCGAGCTCCATCGCATCGAGCGCGGCGATCAAAACCTTGGCTTTTTCGACGCCGCTTGCCTTTTCGGCCTTGGCGAATGCCTCGTCGCGCTTGGACTTGTTTTTGCGAAGCTCGTTGAGATGGCCGACATATTTTTCCGGCCCGCCTTCTTCATAACCGGTGGCGGCATAGGGTTTGCCTTCGGCATCGCAGAGTAGAATCGTCGGGTAGCTTTCCACGGCGTACTTTTCTCCAAGCTCAGTGTTCCGCTTGCGCGCATCTTCGGGCAACTTGCCTTTCTCGCGCGGGAAGTCGATTTCCACCAACACAAAGCTGTCCTTCACGCCCGTCTTGAATGCGTCGTGCTTGAAGACCTCGTCATTGAGCTTGATGCACCAGCTGCACCAGTCGGAGCCGGTGAAGTCGATGAGCAGGTCTTTTTTCGATGCGCTCGCGGATTTTTTCGCGGCATCGATGTCGGTGAGCCAGCCTTCGCCACCGGCGAACACATGACCCGAGGTGTGGAGCGCCAGCATCGCGGCGCAGAGTTTGATGAATGTTTTCATGGTTACCCGCGCACACTGGGCGCCGCCGCCACAGGCGTCGAGAAACAAATCACGGAGTGTATCCAAGCCACGGGCCAAGCCATTTCTCCGCCTCGGCAAGGGTCATGCCCTTGCGTTTTGCATAGTCCTCGACCTGGTCCTTTTGCAGCTCGGAGATCGCGAAGTAATGGCTCTCGGGATGCGAGAAATAAAGCCCGCAGACCGCAGCGCCCGGGTGCATCGCGCAGCTTTCGGTGAGCGACACGCCGGTGGCTCCGGTCGCGCCAAGCAGGTCGAACAGCAATGGCTTTTCCGTGTGGTCCGGCTGCGCCGGATAACCGGGCGCGGGGCGAATGCCCTGATAGTTTTCATGAATGAGCTGATCATTTGTCAGCTCACCTTCGGCTTCATAGCCCCAGTCGATGCGCGCCCTGTGATGCAGGCATTCGGCAAACGCCTCGGCAAAGCGGTCGGCAATCGCCTTGACCATGATCGAGCCGTAAGGGTCGTTTTCTTTCTCGAGCTCTGACGAGAATTCATCGGCACCATGGATGCCCACGACAAAGCCGCCGATGTGATCCGTGGCGGCGGTTTCCAACCGCCCAGCCCCTTCTCCAACAAAACTCCAATCCTCTAAGCCGGCTGCTTTTGGGTTCTCTAAAATATAGTCCCTTTGATTTTGGTAATCATCCGCGTCACGAATGATGTGGTCGTAGGATTCTTTCTGCCAAAATTCGCCTTCACGACCGAGCTGGCGGTTAGCCTCCAGCGCGCTGTGGCGTTTGATGCCTCGAAGAATGTCCGGCAACGAATGACCTTCCCGCGGTGAAATGATTGCATGCACATGATTCGGCATCACAGACCACGCAAACAGGTCGTAGCGGTCTGCGTCAAAATGCTTCAGTGCACTCTCAACCAATGCTGCAACCTCAGGTTGCTTCATGAAACAATCTCCATGCGACTCATGGAGTGCGACATCG
>JBEINR010000136.1:0-2778 GCA_040377995.1 Akkermansiaceae bacterium
CTTGGCATCGACGAGCATGCCGAAGCGTGATTCGACATAAGGACTGTCCGAACCTTTGCCGAGCTTCGACGAGTCGTCGTAATCATTGTTATAAATGATGCTCACGCCGGTTTTGAAATCCGCATCATCGGAGACCTGGATGACCACATCATTGTAAGCGCGCTTCTGCGAATGAAAGTGCCAGACCCACACTGCGGCGACTTCGGCGCTTTGGCCGAGATCGATCTGCACCCACTGCGTGCCGGAGGACAGCTCAACATAGTAGCCCTCGCCAGCCTGCTTGTCGCCATCGGTGACCATTGAAAGCTCGCCGATGAGCGGGCTTTCCTCGCTGCCAGTAACAGGCTTGCCTTGGGAAATCAGCGTGGTGCCCTCGGGCACGAGAAGCTCGGGCGCCGCGATCGGCGCCTGCACGAGATTCGGTACATCCATTGGCTTGGGCGTGCCTTCGATCAACTCCGGCGGAAGCTCGGTGCTCAATGGCACGCCGCTGGTGGGAGCAGATGACGCGCCAACATCGGTAGAGGCTTGCGACGGCTTCTTGCCGCATGCGGCGAGTGCCAATGCGGCGATGGCGAAAACAGTGCTGGCGATGTGTTGTTTTTTCATGATCAAACGGAAAGATGTTCGGCGGTGAAATTGATCGGTTGGCGGCTCAAGGCCGAGGGGTTGACCCAGTAAATCGGAGCTTCGCTTTCAAAGGCGTGACGCGCATCGCAAGTAAGCGCCGCTTTGCCGCGCACGGCAGCGAAGAAATTTTCGAGGTGCGGTTGGTGGGGTGGCTTTGAGAGATCGCCGGGCAAAGCGTAGGCCTCGGGCGCCGCCGATTCGTAGGATGCAATCGCATCGGCGCTCTGAGCCTTCGGTGCCGCGGCCTGGCGTTTGAGAAAACCGCGCGACACGAGACCATCCCACGATGGCGCGCTCGACTCACGATAGATGTTGGTGAATGCCGAGCGCTCGGAGATGTGAATCGTCGCCTCGGTGCCCATGAAACTTTCATAATACCCACCGCCGGCGCTGGTGGTCGTGAGCACCTGGTAAAACGCGCGCACTCCGCCCTGCGGCGTTTCGTAATCGAAGATCGTCATCACATTGTCGAAGTGCTCGCGCGTCTTGAAATAATCATTGCCGCCCGAAGCGAAAACCGACTTTGGCGGCACGCCGAGAAACCAATTGAAAATGTCGATCTGATGCGCTCCAAGGTCGGAGATCGGCCCGCCCGAAAGATCGCGGTATGTGCGCCAATTCATGAACTGGTGCATGTCCTTGAATCCATAGCGCGCGAGGACGTCCGGCTTGATCGCCAGCTTCGGATTGTAGCCGATGTCTTGCGATGAGGAAACCGCGCGGTTCCACTGACCGTTGATGTTGACGATCTGGCCGCAGATGCGATTGCCCTTGATGAGTTGCTCGAGGGTGAAACGGTAGCGCGGATTGCTGCGGCGCTGATGCCCGATCTGGCAGAGCTTGCCGGTTTTTTCCATCGCCCGGACCATCGCGCGCGCGGCATCGATGGTGTTGGCCATCATCTTTTCGCAGTACACATGCAGGCCTGCCTCAAGGCACTTGACCGTGTGAGGTGAGTGCCAGAAATCCGGCGTCGCCACGATCGCCGCATCGAGACCTTTTTCCGTCGCGAGCATCTCGTCGATGTCGGCGTAGCCCTTCGGCGTGTGTCCCTGCAAGGCACGCACCTTGGCGATGCCACCCTTGAGGTTGTAGTCCCAAATGTCGCAGACCGCTTGAAAATGTAGACCCGGGATGTTCGACATCGCATCGAGCAAGACCTTGCCCTGCTTGCCGAATCCAACGAGCGCGACATGCAGCTTGTCCGATGCCTCACCTTGCGCCGCACGCAAGATGTTTGGCGCGCCAAGCACCAGGCCGGCACCGATGCCGCCCGCTGCTTTGCCGATGAAATCACGGCGGCTGATCACGCTGGTTTCCATTTTCATGCGCTTACCATTTCTTGAGGAGCGTGAAGCGGTTGTGCTCGGCCGACACGAGCGCCATCACGACCATGATCATGTGCACGCCAAGCCATGCGACTCCCTCGTCCTGCTTGATGAGGATGAGCCCCCAGGTGAGACTGATATAAAGCAAGCCCAGCAGAAAAAGTGACGCGCGACTCGCAATGCCCAGCAGGATCGTGACGCCGAGCACGATCAGCGCCGGGCCAAGCACGCGATCGTAGAGGCGCAGCATGGCCTCGCTCATCAGCGGCTCGGCCTTAAATTTTTCCATCAGCGCCTGCGGCACGCCGTGGTAGTTTTCGAGTGCGTATTGCTTGACCGATGCCGACGCGGTGAGCCCGTAGCTGTTGGCCGCGCCGTCGATGTTGACCGCTTCCTGCGAGGCCTTCGAGCCCGCATACTTTTCGATGCCGGTCTGGATCGCCCGCATCGCAAGCCAAAGCCGCAAAAGCATTGATGCGAAAACGAGGGCCAGCTTGTTGCCGCCGCAGCAGGATTCTGTGGACATGATGGATGGAAATTCGGTGGGTGTTGAATCGGGGAGCCGGAGAAATAAAGCAGAGCTTTGCCCGGGTGTCGACCCGTGGCGGTGTCGCTTGCATATGTCGACCCACCCGCGCCCGTTGCGCGCGGAATCGGATTTCGGAAAATTTCAGGCGTCCGCCCGCCCGCGGACCAGCTTGCAAAGTGGCACGGCCAATAGCGCGCCCAGCACGGTTGCCACCGGATATAGCCACAGGTGCTGGAAATTTCCGCTCACCACCGCCGGCGCCAGCGAACGCGCAGGGTTCATCGATGCCCC
>JBEINR010000069.1:0-4816 GCA_040377995.1 Akkermansiaceae bacterium
TCGAGCAGGCGTTGGTAGTGCGTGATGAGCAGCATGCCGCGATCGGACGAGCGCATGGCATTGACACCCTTGGAAACGATCTTGAGCGCATCGATGTCGAGGCCCGAGTCGGTCTCGTCGAGGATGCAGTACTTCGGCTCGAGCATCATCATTTGCAGGATCTCGTTGCGCTTCTTCTCGCCGCCGGAGAAACCTTCGTTGACCGCACGCGCGGTAAACTTGCGATCCATTTCGAGCAGATCCATCTTCGCGTAAAGATCCTTGTAATAGGCCACCGCGTCGATTTCCTGGCCTTTCGGCAGGCGCGATTGCAGCGCCGCGCGGATGAAGTTGGCGTTGGAAACTCCCGGCACTTCCGAAGGGTATTGGAAGGCGAGAAAAATCCCGGCGCGCGAGCGTTCGTCGATCGACATTTCGCCGATGTCCTCACCGTCGATCGTCACCGATCCGCCCGTGACCACATAACCTTCGTGACCGGCGATCACTTTCGACAGCGTCGATTTGCCGGAGCCGTTGGGTCCCATGATGGCATGGACTTCGCCTTTGGGGATTTCGAGGGTGACGCCCTTGAGGATTTCGGTTCCGTCTTCGAGGGTGGCTTGGAGGTTCTGGATGTGGAGGCTCATGGTGGGAAGGATGTGATATTGGTTGGTTGAAAAAAGTGATGGTTCAGGATGCGGCGAGTTTGCCGCGCAGGGTGATTTCGATGTCCTCGATTACCGCGCCGGGCGGCAGGTCGAGAAAGTCGGCGAGGTTCACGCCGGGCTTGAATTCGATATCGTGGATCGTGCCGCTGGCGGCATCGTGGAAATGCCCGTGCTCATTCACATTCGGGCAGTAGCGCGAGGACTCGCGTTCGAAGTTCACTTGGCGGATCAACCCGTGATCGACGAGTGTCTCGAGGCAGTTGTAGACCGTCGCGAGCGAAATGTTGGGCAGGCGTTTTTTCACTCGCGAGTGGACCTCGTTGGCGGTCGGGTGGTCGCGGCGGCCCATCAGCACGCGGTAGACCTCTTGGCGCTGCGGCGTCATCCGCAGGCCGGGGCAGGCCTCGGGCAGGCTGTTGGCGGCACGGTCGTGGAGGCGGTGATTCATCGGCGCGGCAAGCTACGCCAGCCCCTAGCGATATCAAGAATAATTCCAATCTAGGAGAAATTCCTGTCCTCCGATTGCCGCGGATGCCTGATTTTTAGGGGATTTTTCCCTGCTTTTCCCGTGATTGACCCCGAGGGTGGTCGTTGTTAGTTTCCGCGGCCCGCCATGAGTTCATCCACGCCGAATTACAAAGACACCCTGGCCTTGCCGCAAACGAGTTTCCCGATGCGTGGGGACCTGGTGGAGAACGAGCCTGCCCGACTTGCCAAATGGGAAAAGGATGGCCTGTACCAAAAAATCCTCGGTCGTCGTCGTGCGGCTGGCGCCCCGGAGTTCATCCTTCACGATGGCCCGCCATTCGCGAATGGCGATGTGCACATGGGCACGGCGCTCAACAAGTTGCTCAAGGATCTGGTGGCGAAGTCGAAGACGATGGCCGGCTACACCACGCCCTTCGTGCCGGGCTGGGACTGCCACGGGCTGCCGATCGAATTCAAGGTCGTGAAAGAAACCGCCGGGCTCGAAGCACCGGAGATTCGCCGACGCTGCGCGGAGTTTGCAGGGAAATTCATCGACATCCAGCGCGCGTCATTCCGCCGCTTGGGTGTGTTTGGCGATTGGGAAAATCCTTACCTCACGATGGCGCCGGCCTACGAGGCGGGCATCTTGCGGGTCTTTGCCAAGCTGGTGGAAAACGGCAACGTCTATCAATCGAAGAAACCCGTGCAGTGGTCCTACGGCGCGCAGACCGCACTCGCTGAAGCCGAGGTGGAATACCAGGACAAGGAAAGCACCGCGGTCTTTGTGAAATTTCCACTCGTCAGCGGCACGCACGCAGGCAAGGCGTCGATCGCGATCTGGACGACCACGCCATGGACGCTGCCCGCCAACCTCGGCCTCGCAGTGCACCCGGAGTTCACCTATGTGATCGGCCGCTTCGAAAATGAAATTGCCGCACGCTCGGAGACGCTTGTCATCGTTCGCGAACTCATCGCCGATTTCACCGCCAAGACCGGCTTCGCGCTGGCCGAGACACTCGGCGAAGTCCGCGGACGCGAACTCGAAGGCCTCGAAGCGAAGCATCCGTTTCTCGATCGCAACTCGAAGCTCATCCTCGCAAATTTCGTCACCACCGAGACCGGTACCGGCATCGTGCACATCGCACCGGGCCACGGCGCGGACGACTATGTGGCGGGTCAACAAAACGGCCTGGCCGTGCTTTCACCGGTCGACGATGCAGGGAAGTTCACTGCCGAGTGCGGCCTGCCCGAACTGGTCGGCACGCATGTTTTCAAATCGAACGAACGCATCGTCGAGATCCTCGCCGAGAGCGGACACTTGCTCGGTCGCGAAATTTACAAACACTCCTACCCGCATTGCTGGCGCTCGAAGACGCCGATCATTTTCCGCGCGGTCGAGCAGTTCTTCATTTCGCTCGAAACGCTGCGGGGTCAGGCGCTGGAGCAAATCGACAAGGTCGAGTGGCTTCCCGCGTGGGGCCGCAACCGCATCTATGGCACGGTCGAGTCGCGACCCGATTGGTGCATCTCGCGTCAACGCACCTGGGGCGTGCCGCTGCCGGTTTTCTTCGGTGCCGATGGCAAGGCGATCCTCTCGGCCGAGCTGGCGCGCAAGGTCGCCGATGCGGTCGAGCGCGAGGGCACAAACTTCTGGTTCGAGCAAAGCGATGCCGAACTCGCCAGCCGTTTCGGCCTGCCCGCAGGCGTGAAAAAAGGCCGCGACACGCTCGATGTGTGGATCGATTCCGGCTGCTCGCACGCGGCGGTGCTCGACCAACATCCCGAGCTTCACGCGCCGGCGGATCTCTACCTCGAAGCCACCGACCAGCACCGCGGATGGTTCCAAAGCTCGCTCATGCTCAGCGTCGCGTATCGCGGAGCCGCACCTTACAAGTCGGTGATGACCCACGGCTTCGTCGTCGACAAGGACAAGAAGAAGCTTTCGAAATCCGAAGCGGAAAAGGCCGGCAAACCGATCGATGCCGCGCATTTCTACAACAAGTACGGCGCCGACATCGTGCGCCTCTGGGTATCTTCGGTCGATTGGCAAAACGAAGTCCCCTTCGGCGAGGACCTCTTCAAGCAAGTGGCCGAACCCTACCGCCGCCTGCGCAACACGCTGCGCATCTTGCTCGGCAACCTTGATGGCTTCGATCCATCGTGCCAGAGATCATCGCCCGCCGATCTCACACTGCTCGACCGTTGGATCCTCGAGCGCCTGCACAGCGTCACCAGCGAATGCCTCAAGGCCTACGAAACCTACGAGTTCCGCAAAGTTTTCAACGCGCTCAACAACTTCTGCACGCACGACCTCTCCGCGGTTTACATCGATGCCACCAAGGACCGCATGTACTGCGACGCGATCGACTCGCCGCGGCGCATCGCTTCGCAGTCGGCGATGCACGCGATTTTCACTTCGCTGTGCCAACTGCTCGCACCGATCCTCGCTTACACCGCTGATGAGGCATGGGAACATGCGCCCTTTGCCAATGGCAGCGTGCACGAGCAGGATTTCCCGACGCCCGATCCCGCCTTCGCGCCGGGTGAGGCAAGCGCCACGGCAGAGCGGCTATTTGAAATCAAATACACCATCCAGACCGCGATCGAAGCTCGCGTGCAGGCGAAGGAATTCTCGCGCAACAACGAAGCCGATGTGACGCTGGTCGTTCCCGAGTCCGACGCCGCCTTGCTGCCGCTGCTCAACGACCGCGAATTTGCAACCGAGTTCTTCATCATCGCCGGACTCAAGGCCACCGTCGGCGATGCGCTCGTCGCAACCGCACGCAAGACCGAGCTCCCGCTCTGCCCCCGCTGCCGCAAGCACGAGCCACTGCTAGAAAGCGGCTTGTGCGAGAGGTGCGATGAGGTCGCCGGTTAATCCCGACGGAAAACTACTAGATTCATCGTATCAATGACTCTTCCCCGTCTCCTCCTCGTTCTCACGCTGCCGCTCTACATCATCGACCAGATCACGAAGTTCTGGACGATCGGCACCTTTCAACCGCCATGGCATCAACCAGGTGCGCACATCACGGTGATCGAGAATTTCTTTTACCTCGTGCGCGTTCACAACCAAGGCGTGGCCTTCGGCTTTGGCAACGGCACGGCATGGGCACCGGTCGTGTTCCTCTTCGTGCCCCTGTTCGCCCTCACGCTGCTGGTGATTTTCTGGCGCAAAAAAGCCTTCACCCATCCGCTGTCGATCCTCGCCGTCGCGCTTCTCGTTTGCGGGATTTTGGGCAACCTCACCGACCGCCTCGTCCAAGGCTTCCTGCTCGAGGACTTCAAGCACGGCACATTCTGGGAGCGCCTTTCGCAAGGCTATGTGGTCGACTTCATCGCCATCAAGATCCCCTTCTACGACAAACTCGTGCCCTCAAGCGGCGGCTGGTGGCCGGCCTTCAATGTCGCCGACTCCTGCATCTGCATCGCCGCAGCCCTGCTCTTCCTCGGCGGACTCAAAGAAGATGCCGCGAAGAAGCCGGATGCGTGAGCTGAAGTTTTGCAGAATCGAAACGCGAAGGCGGAGAGAACGCAGAGGACTTCGCAGAGAGAATTGGAGGGGGCTTCGGTTTCACGAGGTGCCCATCCAAAAAACTCCGCGCATTCCTTTGCTCGCCTGAATTTTCTCCTCGGGGAGCACACGCGCCCCCGCGTGTGGTTTTCAGCGCCCTCGCTGAAAACATGCATCAGAAAAACCA
>JBEINR010000160.1:0-2344 GCA_040377995.1 Akkermansiaceae bacterium
AAATGTTGCGGTGCAACAAAAATACCTCCGCGACCTGGCGGCCGATGCGGTGCAGCGGGTTCAATGCCGACATCGGCTCCTGAAAGATCAAGCCGATTTCGCCGCCGCGAATCTTTCGCATGCGATCATCGTCGGCGCGCAGCAGGTCCTCGCCCTTGAACCACACATGCCCGCCAATGATTTTTCCCGCAGGTTGTGGCAGCAGCCGCACGATCGACATCGCGGTCACGCTTTTGCCGCAACCCGATTCGCCCACGATGCCCACGGTGCCACCGGCTGGCACCGAAAATGAAACTTGATCGACTGCCCGCAGAAATCCGCGATCGGTATCGAACGAGGTGATCAGCTTGTCGACCACCAGCAGCGCTTGTTTCGGATCATTCATTGCGCACCTCCTTCTGCGGGTGCGGTGATCCGGTAATCATCGATCACGCGGGTGGACTCGGGAAACACCTCGCCATTTCGCCGCGCGTGTTGGGTTTCCTCGCGTGCCTTTTCATCGATCCAGAACACAAAGACCTCATGTGGATCGAACACCATCGGCGGGCTGAATCGCGTCTCCGGGCAATCGGGCCACCTCACCCAGCGCCATGATCCGAGGCGCATGTAATCGACGGCATAGGCCGGGACGAAGATCGCCTCGTCGTGCATGATGCGTTGCAACTTCCACGCCGCGTCGCGAAGTTCCTCTGCATTGCGCGCGGTGCGTACCTTTTCGCTCAGCTCGTCGGTGTCGGCGCGGCGCCATGAAAAGATGTTGTTTGTTTGCGGCTTGAGCGCGCCTTTGTCATCGACCGCGTTCGACGAATGCAGGAACTGATGAAAGTCGGGTATCGGCGGCGAGATCATCCAACTCGAGAGCGTCATTTCATGCTGCTTTTGCATGACCTTTTTGTAAGACACCGTTGCTTCGAGTCCATCGAGGCGAAGTTCGAAACCGCAGGCCTTGGCCTCCTCGCAAAGGATCGCGAACATGCGGTCGTAAACGGGCATCACCGGATAGCTGACTGAAACAGAGAGCCGTGTGCCGTCGGGTTTGGACAGGATGCCGTCCTTGCCCTCGACCGTGTAGCCGGCCTTGCGAAAGGCCGCGCGCGCGAGCTTGATCGAGTAGGGCCGCGAGCGGATCGACGGATCACTGAAGATCACATAGCCTTCGTTGAACGCGTTGAGGCGTTGGCAATCGCCGCGGAACATCACATCGATCACTTTTTGCCAATTCATCGCGTGCTGGATGCCGATCCTCACATCGAGCTTGTCCAAGGGCGGTTTGGCGACATTCAGGTAAAGCCCGCGCGGGATCTTCGGGTAGCGGTTGTAAAAGGTCACCCGTTCGATGTAGCCCTTGTGCACCGGCTCGATCTCGGACTTCTCGTACCACAGCTCTGGCCGGGTGAGGTAGAATGTGTCGAGCTCGCCGGCGCGGAACAACTCGAAGGCTTTGGATTCGTCGCGCACGACCGTGTGCACGATTTTGTCGGGATTGAAACGATGTTTATAGTACTTCCGGTCGCGCGCCCACCAATCCTTCACGCGGGTTTGGGTGATCGACACGCCTTTGACGACATCGTCGGGCCGAATCTCGTACGCGCCGGTGGTCGGCGGGAATCGCCATTGGTAGCGTTCGTTGTAATCCGCGCCGTACTCCGAATAAAAATGCGGTGCTGAGGGCGTGATCGCACCCGCAAGCGCCGCGGCGTAGGCCTTCGTTTCGGGCAGTGAGACAGAAACCGTCGTATCGTCGTAAATCGCGATTTGCGCGATGTTTTCGCGGTAAAACTGCTTGGCGTAGGGGTTCACGATGTGATCCGAAACGCGCAGGTAAACGGCGACGAGAAAGTCGCGCGCGCGCACCGGCACGCCATCGGAGTAGCGTGCTTCGGGATCGAGCTTGAAGTAGACCGTGCGACCGTCGGGCGATTCGGCCCATGCCTTTGCCAGCCCGGGAATTTCCTTCATCGTCTCCGGGTGCAGCGAAACCATCGGCAGTTCGATGTAGTCATAGGTGTCGCCGCGAAATGAGTTGTTCGAGTTGTCGCCAAAGGGGCGGATCGTTGGCGGGAAACTTGGAATGAAACGACGGAAGACGCCGCCCTTCAATGCCGCGGGGTCGCCGATCTCGGGTTGATCCATGCCGTTCTTCCAAACGAGATCTTGCGGGACTTCGTCCGCCGATCCGATTTTGAGGAAATCACCAAGCCCTAGCCTGAAGTTGAATTTCTCAACATCGAGCCGCAGCGCTTCGGCGCGCGTGCGCAGTGAGTTGGCTTGCGCGGCATTCGCCTTGGGGATTTCGCTTTCGACCTTTGTGAGTTCGTTTTGCGCCGCTTGCAGTTCGGCCTTA
>JBEINR010000197.1:0-2002 GCA_040377995.1 Akkermansiaceae bacterium
AACACGCTTTCCGGCCGCGCGCCGTAAAGCGTGTCGCATGCCAGCATCAGGGTCTCGAGCGCCAAATTCTCCACGGGATCAATCGATTATCTGAATCGCAGACACATCGTTGATCATGACCGCCGGGCTCGACAAGTTCCCTTGCATTTCTTTTTTCACCTCTCCCGACGCGCGGATCTTTTTGCCGACGAATGCCGCGAGTTCCGACTTCATTTCATCGGGCGAGCCTTTGCCCAATCGGATGCCGACGCGCGATGACTCCGGCTTGTCTCCGCCGAAGAACACGAGGTAGAGCGTCTTGCCCGATTTCGACTGATCGATTCTTCCCGCCGGTCCTTCGACCGTGACTTTGCGCCGGACCTGTTCCAGCAGCCTTGGATGGTTGTCCCACGGGATCACCTCGGGGGCGGGGGCATCGAAGGCACCGGCCACGATCTCGGTTCGCGGCTCCGGCTTTTTCTTTTTTGCAGTAGCTTTCTTCGCGCCGGATTTGTCGGCCTTGAGATAGGCTTTGGGTTTCTTTGCATCCTCGCGCGACTGCTTCACTTGATACGCGTAACCACCGAAAGCGATCGTGCCGAGCATGAGAAAAAGGTTCACCCACAGCATGGCTCTAACGGGTCGCTTGGCCTTGCGCGGCGCGGACTGTTTTCCCTTTGGCTGCGGTGCTGCCGACTTGCGAACGGGCGCGTGGGTGGTGGATTGCAAGAGCAGCGAAAGTTTGCTCCGCGCTTGGGTGAGTGTAGTGGATTTTGGCGCTACACGAAGCCATTCGATCCAATGGACGAGTCCGGAAAACTTCGCATCGCCATTCGCGTGCGGCACGCCATGAAGCAACTGCGAGGCAAGGCCGGAAAGCGATTTGAGATCACCCTCCGGTTTGGAAATGCCCAGCCACTTGAAGGGCGAAATGCAAAACACATAGTCATGCGCCTTGTCGGAATTGCGCCGCAGCATCGTCGCTAATTCCGTTTCCACCCACAGCGCTTCGCGCCCGAAAGTTTGTGAAAGCCACAACGATGCATCGATCGCGGCAGCGAGCAATTTCAACACATCATCCACACCCAGCGTGGCGCGCGCATGAAGAACTTCGAGCGTCTCGCCATCGATCCACTCGGTCGCGATGAATGGAAATCCATCGACATCGTCACAGCCTCCGCCCACGACCTTGGCCAATGACTCGTGCCGCACGGAGCAAAGGTCGCCGAGCGAACCCTCATAGGCTTTTCGGCCCTCTGCATCGAGCCCGCCATAGCCCCTGCCGAAGGGGAAGTATCGGCGCAGCGTGACGGTTTGTCCGGTCTCGGCATCGGCGGCGCGAAAGACCACTCCGTTGTGCCCCTGTGACATCATATCTTCGATCAAGTATCTCTCTTTCATGGCGTGCTCGTTTACTTCGACGCCAGGGCGGCGGCATTCATTCACCCACAGAGTGAAATAACCGACATTTGCAGAATTGTAAGGATTTCTTAAGTTTTGGACTCGGAAAACCCCTGCAAAGCCCATGGCAACTGGCTTTGAGGGGTCTTGCTTGAGTCTTGATTTCCAGTGTGTCGCGATTGCGCCAGTCGAGTGTCCCGATAAATTTCCAAGGCGCGCGAAATTGGTCGCTTTTGTCCGAAGCATTTTCCAATCATCGCGCCGGACCTCATCCCCATGGCCCGCAAGAAGACCATATTTTACGAAACGATCGAATACATCGGTCCGCGACCTCAGCTGCAAAAGCGTCGCAACTGGCTCGGTGGTTGGGTGATTGTCTCGATTGCGGCGGTCATGGGTTTTTGGTTTGGCCGTCCGCTCATTCCGAGTTTGCGCGCCACGCAGCAGAGCGCATCGGTCGAGCAAGTTGGCGAGGCTGTTTCCCATCTCGAAAAGTCGTCGCTGCCCGGAGCACGACTCGCGGCCGCAGCACTTGAGTACTCACAGCGCGACATCGCTTACGACCCCTCGTACTACAAAATCGGATTTCCGATGGGCGATGTGGCGGGAGACAAAGGCATGG
>JBEINR010000064.1:0-5016 GCA_040377995.1 Akkermansiaceae bacterium
GCTTGGTGGAATCACTCAGGCAGGTTTCGATCGTTGCCACGGACCGCTTTGAGGGTGGTGCCTCCGACTATCTCGAAGTGCTCGATGCCGAACGCAGCCTGTTCAATGGCGAACTCCAATACGCCGATGACCGCCGCGACCGGCTCAAGACCGTTGTCCTCGCCTACCGGGCGCTTGGCGGTGGATGGAAGTGAGCGCGAAAATTTGATGCGCGCGTTATCTAACCTTGCTCGACCAGACGCTTAAGGCGGTTCTTCATCGAGACCTTGGCGACGGGTGAGAGTCGATCAACGAAAAGAATGCCGTTGAGGTGGTCGATCTCATGCTGCAAAGCGCGGGCGAGAAGACCGTCGGTCTCGACCACCAGCACCGAACCATCGAGTTGCGGCAGATTTGCTTTGACCTCGATCGGGCGACGCACTTCGGCGCGTATGCCGCGAATGCTGAGACAGCCCTCGAAGCCGGGTTCCTTTTCCTCGCCGTATTCCAACTCGGGATTGATGAACACGAGCGGCATGATCGATTGCAGCTCCACTTCCTCGCCGTTGACCTTCAGATAGGAAATGCATTCGGGATCGAAGGAACAATCGATCACTGCGAGGCGGATGTCTTCGCCAACCTGCGGCGCTGCGAGCCCGACGCCATTGGCATCGGCCATTGTTTCGAGCATGTCGGCCACGAGGGTGCGCAGCGTGTCGTCGACTTCGGTGACGGGGCGGCAGCGCTGGCGGAGAACGGGATGACCGTATTGGACGATTTCGCGGACCATGGGGTGGCTTGGATGCGCGATAGGCTAACGCCCAATCGCAAAAGGTCAAACGCGCGGATCAGGCGCATTTGCGATCGCCGTTTTTTATCAACTTGCTGGCCCGCACACTCGCGCTAGATTGGCCCACGAACATGCCAAACCTCGCCAACCTTCTACAGATGCTCCTCTTGATCGGAGTCGTGATCGCCGTTTTCAATGTGATCATCTTCGTCCATGAACTCGGCCATTTCCTTGCCGCGAAATGGCGCGGACTCAAAATCGAGCGATTCCAAATCTGGTTCGGCAGGCCGATTTGGAAAAAGGAAATCGATGGCGTGCAGTTCGGTCTCGGCTGGATTCCCGCCGGTGGTTTCGTCGCGCTGCCGCAAATGGCGCCGATGGACGCAATCGAAGGCGGCGACAGCGAGCGCGCCCCACTGCCCGCGGTGAAACCGCTCGACAAAATCATCGTCGCCTTCGCCGGTCCGCTTTTTTCCATGCTGCTCGCACTGGCAGCAGCCATCGCCGTTTGGCAGATCGGCAAGCCGGCGGATTTCATCCCTTCGCAAGAAGTCGGATACCTCGTGCCCGGCAGCCCGGCGGAAAAAGCAGGTCTCAAAATCGGCGATAAAATCACCGCGATCAATGGCGAGGAAGTCAACGGCTTTGCAGGATCGCTCAATTCAATCAGCGAACGCATCATCCTCAGCCGCGGCCAGCAGATCACCTTCACCGTCGAGCGCCCAGGCGAAGCGAAACCGCTCGAACTCAGTTCGGGCTTTGAAACCGAAAAAAGCCACTGGTACCAACGCCGCGGGCTGCGTCAGGTCGGCATCGATCCGGCCGGCCCGGCGATCGTTGGCGACATCAGCCCGAACAGCCCCGCCGCCGATGCCGGACTCGTGAAAGGCGATCGCGTGATCCGCATCGATGGCAACAAGGTGCATGGCCTCATGCATTTCTCACAATACATTCGCGACAAAAATTGGCAGACCGTGAGGATTGCCGTGCAAGGCACCGATGGCCAGGTTCGCGAGCTCGACATCACGCCTGAGCAGCCGCTGCAACCGGCCGGCATGGCCCCCAAGATCGGCATCATCTGGGACTCGCGCGCCGACATCGACAGCCGCCTCATAAAGCCAAGCCCACTGCGCCAGGTAAGCGACAGCCTGCACATGATGTGGGTCACGATCACCAGCGTCATCGCGCCGGATTCGAACATCGGCGTCGATCACCTGAGCGGACCGGTGGGCATCGCCAAGATGCAATATCAACTGCTTCAAACGGAGGACGGATGGCGGCGCACCCTCGCCTTCATGGTGCTCTTCAATGTGAACCTTGCCGTGCTCAACATGCTGCCATTTCCGGTGCTCGATGGTGGGCACATCACACTCGCATTCTTTGAGAAAATTTTCGGTCGTCCGATCAAAGCAAAGCCACTCGAAATTTTGCAGTCGGTTTGCGCGATGCTACTCATTGGCTTGATGATTTACATCACCAGCAAGGACATTGGCGACGGCTTCGGCCGCAAATCGGGCAAGGGTAAGAACCAGGAAATCATTTTCCCTGCCGACTGAGCCATGCCAGTCGTACTTGCATCGTCATCACCGCGCCGCAAGGAACTGCTCGGCCGCGCGGGCATCGAATTCGAGGTGATCCCCTCACCCGCCGAGGAAGTGCACGACGCGTCGATGTCACCAGCGACGCTCTGCGAACTCAATGCCACACTCAAAGCCGAAGCGGTCGCCGTCATGCGCCCGGACGCGATCGTGATTGGCTCCGACACGCTGGTGTTCATCGACAACGAGCCACTTGGCAAGCCCACCGATCATGCCGCCGCGCGCTCGATGCTGGCCCGTCTTGCCGGCCGCACCCATCAGGTGCGCACGGGTGTGTGCGTGATTTTCCCCGGCGGCACGCGCAAGGTGTTTCACGAGACCACCGATGTCACTTTCCTGCCGCTCGATGCCGGCGCGATCGACGACTACCTTTCAAGGGTCAACCCGCTCGACAAGGCCGGCGCTTATGGCATCCAGGAGCATGGCGAGTTGATCGTCGAGCGCATCGACGGGAGCTTTGAAAATGTGATGGGCCTGCCGGTCGAGCAAGTGCTCGCGGTTTTGGCCATCGACGGATGAGCAGGTCGCCCGTCGCCCACATCCGTGGCGAATCCGATTGCGAAGCGCGCGTGCATCGGCGATGAATGGCGCGTGAAATTGCCGCGCAGGTACCCGATCATTTTCAATCCCAAGGCGCGCAGCCAAAAGGGCGGGCGGGTGCTGCGCTTCATGATGAAGCATGCAAATCGCTTTGCGCTCTACGCCACCAACAGCGCCGAGGAAGCGCGCGAACTTGCGGCGCGCTTTGCCGCCGATGGCGAACCGGTGGTCGTCGCGGCCGGCGGCGATGGCACGCTCAACGAAGTCGTGCGCGGCCTTGCCGGATCACAGACCGTGCTCGGCGTCCTGCCCGCGGGAACGATGAATGTGTTCGCGCGCGAGATGGGCATTCCATTTGCCTCGCTCGAGCGCGCGTTTGCGGTCATCGAGAACGGCTTCACGCGCGAGGTGGATTTGTTTGAAGCCAATGGCATTCCATTCGTGCAAATGGCAGGCGTTGGCTTTGACGCGATGGTGATCGAGGAAACCACATGGGAGTCGAAAAAAATGCTCGGCCCCCTCGCCTATCTTTTGGCGGCAGTGCGTGTGCTCGGCGAGAAACCGCCGCAAATGCGCGTCACGCTCGCCGATGGCCGCATCGTGGAAGGCGTGGCGGTGCTTGCAGGCAATGGCTCACTCTATGGCGGACCCTTTCCATTTTTCCGCAAGGCCGACAACCATGACTCGAAGCTCGATGGGTTGGTTTACAAGGAGGCTGGCTACCGGCTGGTGCTCGATTCCTTGCGCGGGCTCGCACTTGGCGGCATCGACTCGATGGATTCGGTGGAATATTTCCAAACCGAGTCGTTCACCGTCGAAGCCGATCGCGAGGTGCCCGTCGAGGTCGATGGCGAACTTGCCGGACGCTTTTCAAAAATTCATTTCGTGGAAACCGCCAACCATCTTCGGGTGCTCGCGCCGGAGAACCAAACGGGCAACGGCCTGGCGGAAAACCTCAAGGCATGGTTCACATGGCCACGCCGTCAGCCGGAACCTGTAAGCTCGCGCAGCGCATGAAGATGAAAATTCCCGCGCTATGGTTCAAGCGTGCCGGCTTTGCTTTGTTGGCAATGCTCGCCATGGCCGCCCTCGCAATCGCATGGGTAAACATTGCGGCAAGTTGGGCCGCAAGGGGCAGAACCTTCGACAGCGTCGATGCCACTCCACCATCGGAGGTCGGGCTCGTCTTTGGCACCAGCGATCGCACCAAGGGCCGCGAAAACCTTTATTTCAAGCATCGCGTTGAGGCTGCCGCCGCGCTTTGGATGGCCGGAAAAATCCGCAAGCTCATCGTTTCGGGCGACAATCGCGCGCACGATTACAACGAACCGGAAAAAATGAAACGGGCACTCGTGCGACTCGGAGTCCCCGCCCAACACATCGTCTGCGACTACGCGGGACTCCGAACACTCGACTCAGTCGTGCGCGCGAAAAAAATCTTCGGGCTCAACTCGATCCTCTTCATCAGCCAACGCTTTCAAAACCAGCGCGCGATCTACATCGCCAAGGCCCACGGACTCGATGCGATCGCCCACAACGCCCGCGATGTCGGCCCGCGCAATGGCTTCAAAACCCGCCTCCGCGAAATTGGCGCACGCGTCAAAATGTGGCTCGATGTCAACATCCTCGACACCGAACCCAGGCACCTCGGCGAGAGGATCGGGCTGCCAGAGTAGAATCAGGCAGCAAAAAAAACTCATATCTACAAGCTCGGTGATTTATGATTAAATGTTCACACACTTCAAATTGACTTAGGGCAACACCTCCCGTATGTGATACGTAACAAAGTCATGAGAATAATTTCCGCATTAGCCCTGACCTTTTTGCAATCGCTCACGCTTGCCCTGTTGAGCCCATACAGTCATGCAGAGGCGGGCACACTCGTGCGCATGGAAAGCAACCTTGGTGAGTTTGACATCGAGCTTTTCGACGCCAACACACCTGCGACGGTCGCCAACTTTCTTTCCTATGTCGACAGCGGTCGTTATAATGGGACATTCATCCACCGCAGCATTCCGGATTTCGTGCTGCAAGCCGGAGGGTTTGCATTGGTTGGCCAGACGCTGCAGTACATCCAAACAGATCCGCCGGTCATCAATGAACCCGGCA
>JBEINR010000060.1:0-5146 GCA_040377995.1 Akkermansiaceae bacterium
AGAGCAATTTCCGGTCGAGGGCGGCCTCGGCTTCGGGGTTTCCGCGCGAAATGGCGTTGCCGATGATCACCACATCGGCGTCGGCCGGGATGTTGTTTTCATGATAGCCTTCGGCAATCGGAATGCCTTGGTCGCGCAGGAAATCCGACATCGGTGGATAAACATTTGCATCAGATCCGGTGACGACGAAGCCGCGCTGTTTCATGGCGGCAGCAACGGAGCCCATGGCGGTGCCACAGATGCCGGTGAAGTGGAAACGGGATTTTTCTGACATGCAGAGTGCGAAGTTAGAGCGCGCCACCGGAGATGCCAACCCGGAAATCCGGCATTCGTTTTTTCCGTCAAACTTGGCCCTATGGCAAACGATCGCCCGCCGCTTGCGCTTTAACCTTTCACAGTCGCGGCACAATCGACAGATTCCAAGCATCCCCGCCCCATGGAAACCACCGGCCGCATCATTCTGGTCCCGACACCGATCGGTAATCTTGGCGACATCACGCTGCGTGCGGTGGAGGTGTTGAAAAGTGCCGACCGCATCGCCTGCGAGGACACGCGCCGCACGGCACCGCTGCTCGCGCATCTTGGCATCTCGGGCAAAACACTCGTCTCTTTGCACGAACACAACGAAGCGCGCCGCGCGCCCGAACTCGCCGAGGCCGCGCGCAACGGCGAAACGATCGCGCTGGTCACCGATGCGGGCATGCCCGGAGTTTCAGACCCCGGCTATCGCGTCGTGCACGCCTGCATCGAATCCGGCACGCCGCTCGAAGTCCTGCCCGGCCCCTCGGCGGTGATCACCGCATTGATCGGATCCGGCTTCCCTTGCCACGCATTTCGCTTTGGCGGATTCCTGCCGGTGAAATCCGGCAAGCGCAAATCCGCGCTCGAGGCCGTGTTGTCATCTGGCGAAACAGGGATCTTTTTTGAATCGCCGCACCGTCTTGTTTCGACCTTGGAAATTCTCGCCGAGCTCGATCCCGCCGCCCGCGTTTGCGTTGCGCGCGAGTTGAGCAAAAAATTCGAAACCTACCACCGTGGCACCGCAGCTGAGATCCTCGCCCATTTCCAAGCCCACCCACCCAAGGGCGAAATCGTGCTGCTGGTGCATGAAAATTAAGAGTTATTGGTTATTCGTTATCTGTTATGAGAGTGGAAATCTCGGCGCGCCCCATGAATACCCGCGAAAGAAAATCCTATGGCTACCCGAAAAACTAAAACTCCGCAGGTTCCGCGCGAAGCGGCCAACAGCACCGCTCATCTCGATCTCTCAAAAGCGGTTAGGCCTCGTTTCCTCAGCTCAAACTCTCGACGGAAACCATCTCATTGCGAATGCCTGCGGCTTGCTCGACACGATCCGCATCGAGGCCAACCGCCGCGATGTGCCGTATCAGTCATTGATCAAAATGACCCTTGCCGAGCAGTTTCAAAATTAGATTGGCCCAATCTACGAAAAACTCTGCGCGTCCATGTCGAAGACGACGGTGACATCTTCGGGCAGTGAGGTCTTGGCGAGCACGGCTTGGACATGGCGGGTGAGCGGCCTTGCCTGTCGCGAGCGCAGGGTGATTTGAAAACGGTACTGACCGTGTGCGCGCACCAGTGGCGATGGCAGGACTTCGCCGAGCGTGATGCCTGGCGGCAAGTCTTCCTTGAGACGCAGGTGCAGGGTTTGCAGCGTGAACTCCGCGCGGCGTTCGTGATTTGATCTCGCCGTGAGCACCGCGCAATGGCCGAAGGGCGGGAATCCAAACTGCCGGCGGAATTCCATTTCCTGTTCGGAAAATCCATCGAAGTCGTGACGCCGCGCAAATTGGATCGATGGCGAGTGCGGCGTGAAGGTTTGCACGATCACTTCGCCTTCGAGGTCGCCGCGCCCGGCGCGTCCCGCGACTTGCGTGATGAGCTGAAAGGTCCGCTCGCCCGCGCGGAAGTCGGGGATGTGCAGGCCGAGGTCGGCATTGAGAATGCCAACGAGCGTGACATTCGGGAAATGCAGGCCTTTGGCGATCATCTGCGTGCCGATGAGCACATCGATCTTGTGCGACTTGAAGGCATTGAGCGTGTCGCGCAGCGCGTGTTTGCGGCGCATCGCGTCGGCATCGATGCGGGCGATTTTTGCCGAAGGCAAAACTTTGGCGAGCACCTCCTCGACCTTCTGCGTGCCGTAGCCTTGCAGGATGATCGCAGGGTCTTTGCACTCCGGGCATTTGCGCGGGACGATCGCTTGATGACCGCACACATGGCACACGAGTCTTTCGTCGCTGCGGTGATAGGTGAGAGCGACCGCGCAGTGCGGGCATTGGCAAACATGGCCGCATTGCGGGCATTGCAAGGAACGCGCGAAGCCGCGGCGGTTGAGAAACAAAATCGATTGCTCACCTTTTTCCAATCGCTGCTCGAGCGCACTGCGCAGTTTGTCCGAAAGCATCGCAGGCCCACCCTTGCGCTTGGCGGCCTCGAGCCGCATGTCGACGATGCGCACCATCGGCATTGATTGTCCGTCCGCGCGCTGATCAAGCCGCACGACCTGATATTTTTTCAACTGCGTGTTGTGCCACGATTCGAGCGAGGGCGTTGCCGAGCCAAGCACGATCGGGCATTTTTCAAATGACGCGCGCAGCACCGCGACATCGCGTCCGTGGTAGCGCGGCACGCTTTCCTGCTTGTAGGTGTTTTCGTGTTCCTCATCGACGAGGATCAGGCCGAGATCCGGCTGCGGCGCAAACACCGCCGAACGCGCGCCGATGACGATGCGCGCCTCGCCCTTGCGTATGCGATGCCATTCGTCGAAGCGCTCGCCTTGCGAAAGATGCGAATGCAAAACTGCCACCTTGTCCTGCATCGCCGCGAAGCGTGATTTGAATCGTCGCACAGTTTGCGGGGTTAGCGAAATTTCCGGCACCAGGACCAACACGGTTTTGCCGCGATCCAATACCGCTTGCGCCGCTTGCAGATAAACTTCGGTTTTCCCCGAGCCTGTGACGCCGAGCAAAAGGATCGGCATCGGCGTCTCTGTTTCGAGGCTTTGCACGATCGCTTCCAACGCCGCTTGCTGGCCTTCGTTGAGTTGCAAGGGCGACGAACCCACGACTTCGTCGAGGCCCTCGGCTTCCGGATCGCGACGCACCTCTTCGGTCTCGATGCGCACGAGGCCGGATTTTTCCAAAGCTTTCAATGCGGCATTCGCACCCTCGCCGAGCTCAGTCACCGCCATGCGATTTTCCGGCGCGTGATTCAAAATGCTCAGGATCACATGTTGCCGCGGCGCGCGGCGCGAGAGTTTTTCCATCGCCTCGGCATCGGGTTGTTTTGCGAGCACCGCGACTCTTCGGGTTTTGGCGGAGTTTTCCTCCGACCTCACCGCCTCGGGCAACAGCGAGCGGATCACCGTCTCAATGCCACAGCCATAGTACCCCGCGATCCACTCGCCCATGCGCAACAAAGCGGGCGTGACCAGTGGCTCGGGGTCGATCAGGGCCCCGACCTCACGCAGGCCGAAGTCCGCCTGCGCCGGCTCGACCACCGCCAGCACCGTGCCCGTGGCATGCTTTCGCCGCAAAGGCACCCGTACCCGACACCCCGCGCGCACGGACATCCCAGCCGGCACGGCGTAGTCAAACACCAGCTCCGAAGGGCCATCGATCAGCACGCGGACATTCACCGCCCCACCATGCCCGGCCCGCCAATCCCGGCCAAGACGCAATTCTCGAGGCCTATGAAATTAAATGTTCAAATGAACATCTTTTTTCTTGCGGTGCCAAAATCCCTGTGCTCCAGTGAATACGAATCCCAATTCATGAGATTATGAAAACAATGACACAACAAATGACCCAGAATGAAACCCGCCCGGTCGCCAGCAACATGAGCGCCAGCAACGGCCGCAGCAACGGAAACCGCCGCTCCACCGCCAACCCGGAGGCCCCCGCCACGGAGGATGCCGACCCGCGTGGCACGGAGTTCCCCGCCGACTACACGATCTACAAGCCGAACCCGCGCACGACCGGCGGCGTGGTCCGCTTCAGCCTCAACCGCAACAAAGCGGCGCTGTTTGTCGATGCCGCCAACCAATCGGGCGAGAAACAATTCGACTGGGAAAACAAGATCACCATGAAGTGGAACCTCAGCGACATCGGCCAAGTTCTGGCCACCCTGCAAGGCGGCCAAGCCCAGGCGAAACTTTTCCATCAATCGGAAAAAGCCAACAGCACCTTCGAGCTGACCGTCCGCGACGATCCCGGCCGCGCGCCCTACCTCCTCGGTATGTCGCGCCAAATCGCTGCCGACAAGTCCGTGCGCAAAGTCGCCATCCCCCTCACTCACGGCGAAGCCGCCGTCCTCGAAGCCACCCTTCGCACCGCCGTATCAAGACTCATCGGCTGGTGAGTTCTGAGATTAAAAAAAATCCGTTGGTTCGCAATCGGCGAGCCTCGACGAAATGTTCGAGGCTCGTTCCTTTATTTCGGGGAGCGCCAACTTTTTCAGCAAGATCCTTCAACCGCGATGAACGCGAATGGACTCGAATGAGAAAGATCGTGGTTCACAAAAAGGCAGGGACCTTTGTCCCCAAAGGTCCGCGCGAATGAGCTGCCGTTTCTTCAAAAGGGGAGCGCCAGCGTCTCGCTGGCCGTGTCACGCATCTTGCGGGACACCTCTTCAATCGTGGCGGCGCTTTCCAAGCGCCAAGACCCAAGAGGAGATTTGACCATCAATTACAATTTATCTACAAAATACTTGACCTTCGCATTTTTGTTTCGGTAATGCTCTTACCGCTATGAGCAAATTACCTACAATCCTATTGGGGCTGGCAACAGCCGTTGTACTTCCAGTTGTTTCCTTGAATTCGTGTGCAGTAAGCGGATTTACCGATGAGGCCTCAGTCGGCAAAATGCCCCAGCCACTCCGCGGCATGATGTTGGACTTGATGCGGCAGGAAAAAATCATGCTGATTCGCTGCTCCGAAGGGTCAGCCAGGTTGGCGCAGGCGACAGCAACCATTGCGGAAGGTTGTGGCCTCGAGAAAGAATCTCAAAAACTCCGAGCGTATGCGAATTCGCTGAACAAAACCAGCTCAAACGAGGACCAGAGAAAATACATCATCAGAGGCTCAAATCTGATTGGTGATGTAAAGAATAAAATCGCATCAGCC
>JBEINR010000175.1:0-2218 GCA_040377995.1 Akkermansiaceae bacterium
TCCGTCATTTCGCGAAATTTAAAACCCTCCTCCTCGAGTTTCAGGGTTTTGGCAAGTTCACCGGGCGCGAAGCCTGCTTCGATGCTCACGCGCATGTCATGTCGGGTGATCGGATGCACGAATGGCGCGGCGAGTTTTCCCAAGAGCATTGGCAGGCGAGATCGAAGAGGCTCGTTGATGATAACCGTTTGAAAATTGCGGATCCATTCGCCAAGGGTTTCGAGTTGGGTGTCGGTGAAGTGATGCAGGAATAGGTTGGCGATCAGGGTGCCGCCATGGCTTGGCGGTTCTTGTGAAAAAAGATCGCCTTCGATCCATTTCACCGAATGAGGGAGATGCGCAGGACGTGGCGCAAGGTCGTAGGCAGTGATTTCGACCTCCGGGCGTTGTTGAGAGAGTTTGGAAATGAGCTGACCATCGCCGGCGCCGATCTCGGTGATCTGGTTGGCGCGTTTGGGTATCACCGAGGTGATCCAGCTTTCGTTGCCCATGAAGCGGTTGATGCGGCGGAGGTCGCTGCGGGAGCGCATGGCTCCTAGGTCGTCATGTGGCAGATGGTCGAGCAGTTCCGGTGTGAGCTTGCGCACGATCGGAATCTAGCCGCCATAGGCAGCGAAAGAAAGCGCTGAGATGTTGGGAATCATGCCTGGTTGTGAGGTCCGCCAGCGCCGCGTGACAGTCAAATCACACACCGTCAATTGCAGCGCGCCGAAACTGAAAACTTGAAACTTGAAACTCCCCTCTTATCAAAGAACCCATGCACGACGCCCGCATCGACGCACTCGCCCGCCAACTCGTCCGCTATTCGACCGCGCTCAAGAAAGGCGACAAGGTCCTCATCGACCTCCACGATGTACCCGATTCGATCGGCCTTGCCCTGATCCGTGAGACCCGTGCCCGCGGTGCGACGCCGATTTTGCGCGTCCACCACGGCCGTCTTTCGCGAGAAATGCTGATGGGTGCCGACGACACGCAGTACGGCATCATTTCCAAGCACCTGCTGGCGGAAATGAAAGATATGGATGCTTACATCGCGCTGCGCGGCGGGCACAACATCGCGGAAAATTCCGATGTCCCGCCCGACCGCATGCGTTTGGCCATGAAGCACATGCGCCCGGTGCTCGACCACCGCGTGAAGAAAACCAAGTGGTGTGTGCTGCGCTGGCCCTCGGCATCAATGGCGCAACAAGCCGGCATGAGTACCGAGGCCTTCGAGGATTTTTACTTCAAGACCTGTCTGCTCGATTACAAGGCGCTGCTGCCATCGATGAACGCGCTCAAGAAACTCATGGATCGCACCGACAAGGTCGAAATCAAAGGCCCCGGCACCGATTTGCGTTTCTCGATCAAAGGCATCAACTCGATCGTCTGCGGCGGCAACTACAACATCCCCGATGGTGAGGTCTTCACCGCACCGGTGCGCGACTCGGTCGAGGGCTTCATCAGCTACAACGCGCCAACGATTTATCAAGGCATCCCCTTCGATGCGATCCGCCTCGAATTCTCAAAAGGAAAAATCATCAAAGCCGAGGCCGGTGCGAAAACCAAAGCGCTCAACCGCATCCTCGATAGCGACGATGGCGCCCGCTACATCGGCGAGTTTGCCCTCGGCTTCCACCCGATGATCCGCGAACCGATGCGCGACATCCTCTTCGACGAGAAAATCGCCGGCTCCTTCCATTTCACACCCGGCCAGGCCTACGAAGACGCCGACAACGGCAACCGCTCGCAGGTGCACTGGGACATGGTCAACATCCAGCGCAAGGACTACGGCGGCGGCGAAATTTATTTCGACGGCAAGCTGATCCGCAAAAATGGCGTCTTTCTCGCCAAGGCGCTTGCGAAGCTGAACCCGTAAGCCGGGCCCCTCGCCTCCCGGGCTTTACTTCACCTGCGGTCTCGCCCAAGCTCCGCGGCCTTCACCAGCACCTTTCGCGCACCCCCATGACCGCCGCCGAGATCCGCAATTCATTCCTCGATTTCTTCCGCGAGAAACAGCACAGCATCGTGCCCTCGGCATCGCTGCTGCCGCAATCGCCCGGACTGCTTTTCACCAACGCAGGCATGAATCCCTTCGTGCCCTATTTCCTCGGCGTTGAAAAAGCCCCCTACAATCCGCCCCGCGCGGCCGACACACAGAAGTGCATCCGCGCCGGCGGCAAACACAACTACCTCGAGGATGTCGGTTACGACACCTACCACCACACCTTTTTCGAGA
>JBEINR010000162.1:0-2317 GCA_040377995.1 Akkermansiaceae bacterium
GAGCGCGGCCTCAAGCTCTCGGGCGGTTAAAAGCAGCGTGTGGCCATTGCCCGCACCCTGCTCAAAAACCCGCCGGTGCTCATTTTTGACGAGGCCACCTCGGCGCTGGACTCCACCAACGAGCGCGCCATTCAGGCTGAGCTGCGCAGCGCCGCGCAAAACAAGACCACCCTGGTCATTGCCCACCGGCTCTCAACCGTGGTCGATGCACATCAGATCCTGGTCATGGAGGCCGGCCGCATCGTTGAGCGCGCGGATGGCGACCTCAAAAAAGCCGCTCTCTCACTGCACCTTTCGGTCGCCGGCCTCCGCGACATTCTCAAAAATTGAGGACCCCAAGCCCCACTCCCGCAGGCCGGCCAAATTGGCGCTTTTCCGGTCATCCGGACTGGCCACACCCGAGAACTGATGCAAGGATACGCGCGACGAAATGCACCTGAAGTCGATTCTGCCACTCATGCTCGCGCTTGCCTGCGCTCCCGCCCGCGGTCAGGGCGCGGAGGACGACATGCGCAAGGGCGATGAGTCGCTCGCCGCAGGGCTTTGGGAAATTGCCGCATTTCACTACGACCGCAGCCTGCAGGGTGCCAAGCTCGAGCCGGAGCAAAGCGCCCGCGCGGCCATCGGCCTGGCCGAAGCATGGATCCGCGCCGGGAAATCCGCCGAGGCCCTCGACCTGCTCGAGCAATCGATCGCACGCAAGCACCCGGAACAGCCGTTTTGGAAAGGTCAGGCCCTCGCCGCCTCCGGCCGCATCGCCGATGCGATCGCCCAGCTCGCCCCGCTAGTGGAAAAACCCGATGCCCCGCTCCGTTTTGAAACGGCGACGAGCCTCGCCAACCTGCAGCTCGCGATCGGCCAAAGCGATGCCGCACTCGCCACACTCGCGGGACTGGAAAATTCCATCGACCCAGCGCAAGCGCCCGACCTCCTGCTGCGCGAAGTGGAAATCCTGATCGATGCGAAAAAAATTACCGACGCGCGCAAGCGTCTCGCCTCGGTCGAATCTTTTCCCGAAAAATTCCAAGCAAGGGCCAAGCTTCTCAACGCCCACCTCACGCTCGCCGAAAACCAACACTCGGTCGCCGCCGGGCTTTTCAAGACGCTCATCGATCAACCGCAAGGCCTCAAGTTCCGCCAGTTCCACTCGGCCGCTGTCGGGCTTGCCGACGCATTGAATGGCTCCGATGGTCCCGCCGCGTCATTGGCATTCATGATTTCATTCATCGGCGAACACCCGGACTCGCCGCAACTCGCAGCATTTTTCCAACGCATCGAAAACATGCTGCCGGAAAAACCGCTCGCGGATGATCCGATTCTTGTCCAACTCGCGCAATGGATCAGCGATGATGACATCACACCCACCGGCCTCGTCACCACCGATGAGGCGACCTGCGCCGGCGCATGGCCATCCGCAAAACCTCGCGAGGAAATTGTTGCCCATGCGATCTTCACCCGCGCGCTCACACTCGACCGCAATGGTTCGACAACGGCGCTCGCTGAATCGCGCCGACTCACCAACCGCCTGCGCGCGGAGTTTTCCGATCACCCGCTCGCCAACCGCGCGTTGCTGATGATCGCCAAACGCGACCTCGCCGCCGGTGCGTACGACAAGGCCGCTCACACGCTCACGATCCTTCGCGAAAATTCAAACCTTCCGCAAGAGCGTGGCGAAGCAGCTTTCCTCGAAGCGATGGAGGCTTACAAAAAAGACGAAACTGGCCCCGCCGCCAAACTTTTTGAACTAGCCGCCAAGGACCTCGAAAACGAGAACTCCAACAACGCGCGCTTCAACTCGCTTGTCGCGCTGACGATGGACGAAAAGCAAAGCGCCTCGTCGCTCACCACCATCGCCAACATCAAGGACCCGGCACTTGCCGACGACATCAAGCTCGAACGCGCAATGGCCGCGAAGTCATCGCCGGAAAAAACCCAAGCCCTCGCGGAATTCATTTCACAAAACCCACAACACCCGCGCGCCAACGAAGCCCGCATCGCCGCCGCACACGCCGCACTCGACCAATCACCGCCCGATCTCACCCGCGCGCAAAACTCGCTCGATGAGCTCGCCAAGCAAGCCGACACCCCGCAAGCGGTTCCGCCCGCGCAGCTCGCGTGGTTGAAACTTCGCATCTCCTCCGCAGCACGCGACCTGCCCGCAGTGATTGCCAACGCCAATGCATTGCTCACCGAATTTCCCGCCGATCCGGTGGCGGGCGACGCGGCCCCTGCTGCTCGGTCGCGCCCACTTCGAATCCCGCAGCTACAACGACGCGCGACTCGTGCTCGAGAAACTCGCCGCCACCAGCGCCGACCC
>JBEINR010000077.1:0-4496 GCA_040377995.1 Akkermansiaceae bacterium
CAACTTGAATTTCATCACCCCGGTTTTCGCCTCGGCTGATGCAATGCTTTTCCAACCCGATTCCTTTTGGAACACCTCCACACTGACATTCGAATAACCCTTTGGAACCGTGACAGAAATCAGCTGTTGTTTGACAGACAACTTGGATTTCAACTGAACTTTAGGCCCAAGTGCCGCGTGCAATGGCATGCTGCATGCGATCAAAATCAAAACCGCATGGATCAACTTGTTCAGGGTTGATGAGCGGAATCCAAAAAACAGTTTCATAATGAGTTGGATGAATAAGTGGGGATACCAATGTATCCGCCAAACATCAGGCGATTGGATCAGTTGTTCCAAAATTAACCGAGGAGGGTTTTTGTAGGTAAATCAAGTATCGCCCGAAACAGGCAGCCAGTTCCCAACACGGGGTAATTTTGTATCAAAAATCCGTACCTGACTAGCCAAATCCCCCATCCTCCCATCCGATGCCCGATTGACAGAACCCGCACCCCCTCGCAGTCTTCGTGTGTCCGATGTCCGAACTCCACCATTCGCCGCTCGAATCCGCCCACCTCTCCCTCGGAGCCCGGATGGTGCCCTTCGCCGGATGGAATATGCCCGTCCAATACAGCTCGATCATCGATGAGCACCAGGCGGTCCGCCAAAAGGTTGGCATCTTCGACATTTCGCACATGGGCCAGGTGTTCGTCAGCGGCCCCGGCGCGCTCGATCAACTCAACCGCCTACTCAGCAACAACCTCACACGACTCGCGGTCGGCGAAGGCCAGTACACGATCATGCTCAATGAAAATGGCGGCGTGATCGATGACCTCATCGCCTACCGCAGCGCGGCCGATGAGTATTTCCTGGTGATCAATGCCTCGAAGATCGACGAAGATGTCGCATGGCTCGTCAGCCACCTCTCCGATGGTGCGACGATGCGCAATGAGAGTGAAAAATGGGCCGGCATGGCGATCCAAGGGCCTCTAGCCGCGCAAGTTTTTGCGCGCGTGTTTACTGCTGAAAAACTCCCTCCGCGCAATGGCATCGCCACGCTCACCGACGGAGCTATCGTTTGCCGCACGGGCTACACTGGCGAAGACGGATTCGAGTTTTTCTGCCCGGCCGCCGATGGCATCGCGTTCTGGGAAAAATTCATCGCCGCCGGTGCCGCACCTTGCGGGCTTGGCGCACGCGACACGCTCCGCCTCGAAATGGGCTTCCCGCTCAATGGCAATGACCTCGCCCCCGATCGCACACCGATCGAAGCCGGCCTCGGGTTCTTTTGCGAATTGCAAAAATCCGCCTTCACCGGCCGCGACATTCTCGCCCAACAAAAATCCGCCGGCCCGGAACTGAAACTCACCGCGATCCGCTGCACCGAAAAATCCCCGCCGCCGCGCGCCCACTACCCAGTGCTCGATGCCGACGGCCGCACGATCGGTGAGCTCTCCAGCGGAGCCCTCTCGCCCAGCCTCTCGATCGGCATCGGCATGGCCTACCTGCCCGCCGAATATTCAAAACTTGGCACCCGCCTCCAAATCCAAGTCCGCGAACGCACATTCCCCGCCGAAGTGGTGAAAAAACCTTTCTACCGCCCCACCCCCACGGCTTAACTATCCCCGTCCGATTTCAAAATTCTGGCACCACACACACCCACCATCCCATGAACATCCCCGCCGACCTCCGCTACTGCGCCTCTCATGAATGGATCCGCCTCGAAGGCGACATCGCCACCGTGGGCATCTCCGATCACGCTCAAGCTGAACTCACCGACGTGGTCTTTGTCGAACTCCCCACCATCGGCCGCAAGGTCGACGCCAGCGATCCGACCGCAGTGGTGGAATCCGTGAAGGCCGCCTCCGATATCTACGCGCCGATCGGCGGCGAAGTGATCGAAGCCAACGACGCTGTCGAAGCTGACCCATCGCTCGTCAACACCGACCCCTACGGCAAAGGCTGGATCTTCAAACTTCGCGTCAAGGATCCCGCTGACGCGGCACGCCTGATGGATGCCTCTGCCTATCAAAGCCACATCGCTTAAAAGCAAAAGAGCTCATCCGTCCGCCACTTTGATGAAAGTGACCAAAACACCAAAGTGCTTCGTGGGCGGCGCTTTCATCCGATCCGAAAGCGGACGCGTCACTGCGATCAAGGATCGCTCGGATGCCTTCTTCGCAAACATTCCGCTTTGTTCCAAAAAGGACCTGCGCAATGCGGTGGAGGCGGCGGCGAAAGGCGGCGCCGCATGGTCAAAACGCTCGCCCTACAACCGCGCGCAAATCCTCTATCGCCTCGCCGAAATGCTCGAGGCACGCTCCGCGGAAATGACCGAGGCCCTCAGCCTCACCAACACCGATGCGAAATCCGCTGCGCATGAAGTCCGCGCCACGATCGATCGCATCGTCCACTTCGCCGGCTGGGCCGACAAATACGAGCAGGTGCTCGGCACGGTGAACCCAGTGGCCTCTTCGCATTTCAATTTCACCACCACCGAGCCGGTCGGCATCGTTGGCGTCATCGCCCCGCCCAAGCACCCGCTTCTGGCACTGATCACGCTGATCCTCCACGCGATCACTACCGGAAATTCGGTTGTCGCCCTTGCCTCATCCGCCCACAGCTACCCTGCTATCCTGCTCGGCGAAATGCTCGCCACCTCCGACCTCCCGGCCGGCGTGGTGAATCTCCTCACCGGTGATGTCGCCGAGCTTGCGCCGACCTTTGCCACTCACGAACACATTCGCGCGATCTCTGCGGCGGTCGATCCACACACGGCCAAAACTCTCGAGCAAGGCGCGGCGGCCAGCGTCAAACGCGTGCGCATCACCGCGCCCAACGCCGATTGGTTCGACGCCACATTCGACAGCGCGTGGCAACTGCGCGATTTCACCGAAACCAAAACCGTCTGGCACCCGATCGGCAGCTGAAACCTCAATCCGAAATCCAAAGCCGAAACATCATTAAGATCATTTCAACCACTGATTTCCTAAATCTTAAATTCTAAATTCTAAATTCTAAACGTAAGAAAAAGAGAAGATAGCTCGCGCAGAGGCATATTTTTGCGAATTTTCTTTATCTGTGTAATCTGTGCAACCTGTGGTCAAATCCGCTTTGATCGCATTTCAACTTCCGAATTCCGGATCCATTCACACTCACACAACCATCAACTGATCCATGGGCATTGCCGATCGCGACTACCACCGCTCACCGCAAGGCGGATTCCTCTCCAACCTCACCCCGGTGGTGAAATGGTTGCTGATCTCCAACATCGCGATCTTCCTGCTCGATTACCTGCTCATCCCATTCGTTCTCGATTCCAATCTTGACGGAGAAAACATTCACAAACTCCTCGATTGGGGCGCGTTCTCAATCGAATCCGCAGTCCATCATTTCCAAGTCTGGCGCTTCATCAGCTTCCAATTTCTCCACGGCAGCCTCGGCCACCTGCTCTTCAACGCGATGGGTATCTTCTTCTTCGGCCCATGGATGGAACGCTGGTGGGGCTCACAACGCTTTCTGATTTTTTACCTCCTCTGCGGCATCGGCGGTGCGGCATTCTTCTCTGTACTCACACTGACCGGCATCGTTCCCGCCGATTCGCAATCAATCCTCGTTGGCGCCTCGGCCGGCATCTACGGGATCTTCATCGGCGTTGCGATCACCGCCCCGAACCTGCGCGTTTCATTGCTCTTTCCGCCGATCGAACTCTCGATGCGCCAACTCGCCATCGCCCTGCTCGCGATCTCCGCCGGCTCGATCATCCTCAAGCTCGGCGGCAACGAAGGCGGTGAAGCCGGCCACCTAGGCGGCGCCATCCTCGGCACCATCCTCATGCGCTGGCCAAAACTTCTCTCCGGTCGCCATGCCTCCGGCGCCCCGCGCCGAAACAATCCGGCCGAAAGAAAAATCCAACCCCGCACCACGATCGACCTCCAAAGGGATTCCGAGGTAGACCTCATCCTCGACAAAATTTCACTCCAAGGTTTCCAAAGCCTCACCGAGCGCGAACGCGAGGTGCTGCGCGATGCCGCCAAACAACGATCCAGTGACTCATGACCGATGCCGAAATGATCCACTGCCCGGAGAATGACCGGCAAATCGACCGCCTCCGCGCCATCATGCACCGCCTCCGCGCACCCGGTGGCTGTCCCTGGGATGCGGAGCAAACGCATGCCTCGCTCATCCCAAACCTGATCGAAGAAGCCTACGAAACGATCGACGCCATCCAGCGCGAGGACCACGAACACCTCCTGGAAGAACTCGGCGACCTGCTCCTGCAAGTGGTCTTCCACAGTGAACTCGCCGAGGAAGCCGGACGCCACACGCTCGACGATGTCGCACGCGGAATTTCCGACAAACTCGTGCGCCGCCACCCGCATGTCTTCGCCCAAAGCGACGCAACTACGACGGATGCCGTACTTCAGCAATGGGATGCCATCAAACGCGGCGAAAAAGGCCATGAGGAAAAACCCTTCCTCCACAACATCGGCAAAGGCCTGCCCGCCATCCTGCGC
>JBEINR010000041.1:0-6923 GCA_040377995.1 Akkermansiaceae bacterium
AAGCAGTAAAAATGGGCATGGCGCTTGGAAAGCGCCGCCACGATTGAAGAGGTGTCCCGCAAGATGCGTGACACGGCCGGCGGGACGCCGGCGCTCCCCTTTGAAGAAGCGGCGACTCATTCGCGCGGACCTTTGGGGACAAAGGTCCCTGCCTAAAGAGGCAGCGACTTGTGCGAGCCGTCGCAGAGGGGTGGCTTGGCACTGTGCTTGCACTGGCACCACCAGACGGTGGTTTTTTCCGAGACTTCGTATTTCACCGGTTGCAGGCCGGTGCCTTTGTGTGAGCCATCGCAAAATGGCTGATGCGTCGAGCGTCCGCAGGAGCACCACCAATAGGTGCCTGCCTCAACCTCGAGAGCCATCGGTTTCCTGTCGCAAATGATCGGTTGTTCGGCCATGGCGGGATATCTAACACATTTTTTCGCTCAGTGCGAGGCCGAAACCGTCCATGCCGGCTTGCTGTCAGAATTTGCCGCCTTTGTTTCATCGGTCAGCTCGGGCTTGGGCGCCGCGGTTTTGGCCGAGGCCGCGTCGGTCGGGCGATAGCGCTGCACCGATTGCGGAGTCACAAAGGTGAGGCCGAGCCAGAGCAGCAATGCCGCCGAATAAATGAAGATGAAAGGACGAAGCTTCATGGGTATTTCGGAGATGTTGAATATCAACTGTTTGTGGTTTAGGGCGCTTTTGCCTTCGAATGCAACTCCGAATTGCGGGGCGGCTTGGGATCAAAAGGGGTTGTCGCGACCCGCTGCGATCGCTAGCTTTGCCCGCACGGGGCGCAGTCACAGCCTCGCCCGTTCAATCAATCACGATACCAGCAAGCACCATGGGAATTTTCAGCAAGCCGAGCCTGCGCAGCCAAGACCGCCGCGATGACATGCCGGAAGGCCTTTGGAACAAATGCCCGGAATGCGGGGCGATGGTGCACAATCTCGAGCTTCAGCAGAACCTCCATGTCTGCCCGCACTGCTCGCATCATTTCCTGATTGGTTCGCGCGAACGCATCCTCATGCTGGCCGACACCGGCTCCTTTGAGGAAACCGAGACCAATCTCATTTCCGCCAATCCGCTCGGCTTCCAGGGCTACGCCGAAAAGACCGCCGCCCTGCGCGCCAAGACCGGCCTCGACGACGCGGTGGTCAGCGGCCGCCTCAGCATCGATGGCAACCGCGCGATGATCGCCGTGATGGACTTCAAATTTTTTGCTGGCTCGATGGGCTCGGTGGTCGGTGAGAAAATCACCCGCGCGATCGAAACAGCCATCGCCGAAAAACGCGGCGTGATCATCGTCTCGGCATCGTCCGGCGCACGCATGCAGGAAGGGATGCTCTCGCTGATGCAAATGGCCAAGACCTGCGGCGCCTTGGCCCGACTCTCCGAAGCAAAGCTGCCCTTCATTTCCCTGCTCACCCACCCGACCACCGGCGGCGTGACTGCATCTTTTGCGACCATTGGCGACATCAACCTCGCCGAGCCGAAATGCATGATCGGTTTCGCGGGACCGCGGGTGGTCAAGGAAACCACCCACCAAAATTTGCCACCCGGTTTTCAAACCGCCGAGTTCATGCTCGAGCACGGCCTCGTCGATGCGATCGTCCACCGCGGCAAACTCCGCGAGCGCCTCGCCAGCCTGCTGTCCTACATGATGCCGCGCTGAAATGATGCCGCGCCCCGCACGCAAGTCGCATCACCACTTGCGCAAGGCCAGCCGATGGTCAAAGCTCCGCCCGTGCTCGCGAAACGAATCATCCCCTGCCTCGATGTCACTGACGGCCGCGTGGTCAAGGGCGTGAATTTTGTCGATCTCATCGACGCCGGTGATCCGGTCGAATGCGCGATGGCGTACAACGCGCAAGAGGCGGACGAGCTGGTCTTTCTCGACATCACCGCCTCGTCCGACAAGCGCCGCACGATGGTCGATGTCGTGAGCCGCACCGCCGAACATTGTTTCATTCCGCTCACGGTCGGCGGCGGAATTCGCACGGTCGATGACATGCGCGAAATGTTGCTCGCCGGCGCGGACAAGGTCGGCATCAACACCGCCGCGGTGAATAACCCAGGCCTGGTCGACGCCGGTGCCAAAGCCTTCGGCAGCCAATGCATCGTCGTCGCGATCGATGCCAAGCGCGAAGGTCCGGGCAAATGGGGCGTTTACACCCACGGCGGCCGCACGCCCGTCGGCCTCGACGCGGTCGAGTGGGCCCGCGAAGTCTGGCGCCGCGGCGCAGGCGAAATCCTCCTCACCAGCATGGATGCCGATGGCACCCAAGCCGGATACGACATCGAGCTCACCGCCGCGGTTTCCTCCGCCATCGGTATCCCGGTCATCGCCAGCGGTGGCGCCGGAAACCTCGAGCACATGGTCGAGGTCCTCGATGCCGGCAAGGCCGATGCCGTGCTCGCAGCGAGCATTTTCCACTTCGGCAAGCACACGGTCGGCGAGGCCAAGCGGCACTTTGCCGAGCGTGGGATCCCGGTGCGCCCGGCGCATTGAGGGAGAGGAAGAGGGATTGGTTATTGGTTAAAGGTTAAAGGTTAAGGGTTAAGGGTTATTGGGGAGGAGGAAGAGAATAGAGAAGCGGCTGATCATTTGCGCGGACCTTTGGGGACAAAGGTCCCTGCCTGAAGACACGACTACCTCATTTTCTTCCCCAAGGACCCCTAACTCTCCTCCTCTGCGTCCCTTTGCGACCTTGGCGGCTTTGCGGTAAATCATTTCTAAAAGTGTCGGCGCCGCGGGCCGCGTCGCCCTGCCGGTTAAAAACCCATCATCATATCCAGATATGATGATTTGATTCTTGAAATCACGGCTTTGGGGGCTATTTTCCCCGCATGATTCAAGCCGACCCCACCCGGGAACTCTGCGATGCCTTGGCCGAAAGGATTTTGGTGCTCGATGGCGCCATGGGCACGACGATCCGCACCTACGGGCTCAACGAAAGCGACGCCCGCGGCGAGCGCTTTGCCGATAGCGAAAAGGACCTGCTCAACAATGGCGACATTCTGAGCCTCACCCGCCCGGATGTCATTGGCGACATCCACAAGCGATTCTATGAAGCCGGCTCGGACATCTGCGAGACCAACACCTTCTCCGCGACCAGCATCGCGCAGAGCGAATTCTTCGTCGAGGATCCGCGCGAAAAAGGCGGACGCAAGGACCCGGAATTTTTCCAGAAGATCATCGAGGATCCATTTCTCAATGAGCTCGCCTGGGAAATGAATGTCGAGTCGGCCAAGCTCTGCCGCAAGTGGGCCGATGCCGTCGGCACCGACACCGGTCGCCAACGCTATGTCGCTGGAGCGATCGGGCCGCTCACGGTTTCGCTCACCAACTCGCCCGACGCCAATGACCCGGGCTTCCGCGTGGTGAATTTCGATCAAGTGCTCGATGCTTACAAATTGCAGATCAAGGCGCTGATCGAAGGCGGTTGCGATATTCTGATGATCGAAACGATCTTTGATTCGCTCAATGCCAAGGCCGCGGCGGTGGCCGTGCAGGAAGTTTATGCGGAAATGAAATTGCATCTGCCCTTGATCATTTCCGCAGCGGTCGGGCTTGGAGGTGAAACGATGATTTCCGCGCAAAAGGTCGAGGCGTTTTGGAATGCCTTTGCTCACACCCATCCGCTGGCGATCGGCCTCAACTGCTCGCTCGGGCCCGACCTCATGAGGCCGCACCTCGAGGAGCTTTCCAATTGCGCGACCACTCACATTTCCTGCTACCCGAATGCTGGTCTGCCCAACCCGCTCGCGCCCACCGGCTTCGACCTCGAGCCCAAGCACATGCATGACTACATGGCCGACTTCGCCAACGCTGGTCTGCTCAACCTAGCAGGCGGCTGCTGCGGCAACACCCCCGACCACATCAACGCCATCGCCCAAGCCGTCGCGAACAAAAAACCAAGGGAAGTGCCTGGTATTGGATGAATCGAAACGCGGAGACGCAAAGTTCGCTGAGGAAGACGCGGAGAAGAGTTTAGGTCCATATCATGAAAACAAAGGATGAGTTGAATGAATTGTCGCGCGTAATCATCGACGCCGCGATGGAGGTCCATCGTGAACTTGGACCTGGATTGCTCGAGTGGGTGTATGAGTCAGCACTGGCCAAGGAGCTTGCGCTCAGGGGCATAACCACAACCCGCCAAGTTCCCGCACCGATCATTTACAAAAACGAATTGCTCGATGAGGAGGCTTATCGCATCGACCTATTGGTGGAAGATGCCATCGTAGTGGAACTAAAAACCGTTGCCGCTCTCCTTCCAATTCACGAGGCTCAAATCCATACTTACATGAAGCTTTCTAACAAATGCCTCGGCTTGTTGATCAACTTTCACACCTCACTCCTCAAAGACGGCATCAAACGCCATGTCATCAATTTCCCCAAATAACTCTCTGCGTCTTTCTCTGCGAACTTCGCGCCTCCGCGTTTCGATTTAAAAAATGAAAACCATCCCCCACGCTCTTCGGCTTTCCGGTACGGAGGCCTACAACCACACTGCCGACAAGCGCTTCCTGATGATCGGCGAGCGCACGAATGTCGCGGGCTCACCGCAGTTTGCGAAGCTGGTCCGCGCAGGTGATCTCGAGGCAGCGGTGGAGGTCGCGCGTCAGCAGGTCGAGAATGGCGCCAATGTCATCGACATCTGCTTCGACGACGGACTCATCGACGGCAAGGCGATGATGTCACGCTACCTGCAGTTGCTGCAAGGCGAGCCGGATGTGGCGAAGGTGCCGATCATGGTCGACTCATCGAAGTGGGAGATCCTCGAGGCCGGTCTGAAGTGCTTGCAGGGCAAGGGCATCGTCAACTCGATCTCGCTTAAGGAAGGTGAGGAGGTTTTCAAAAACCACGCGCGTCATATCATGCGTTACGGCGCGGCGGTGGTGGTGATGGCCTTCGATGAAAACGGCCAGGCCGCAACCTACGAGGAAAAAATCCGCATCTGCGAACGCGCGTATCGCATCCTGGTCGATGAAGTCGGATTCGATGCCGACGACATCATCTTCGATCCAAACATCCTCACCGTTGCCACCGGCATCGAAGAGCACAACAACTACGCGCTCGACTTCATCAACGCGACGCGATGGATCAAAGAAAACCTTCCCGGCGCGAAAGTCTCGGGCGGCGTCTCGAACATTTCGTTTTCATTTCGCGGCAACAATGTCGTGCGCGAGGCGATGCACTCGGCATTTCTCTATCACGCCGGCAAGGCGGGCATGGACATGGGCATCGTCAATGCCGGCATGCTCGAGGTGTACGACGAGATCCCGAAAGAACTGCTCGAGCATGTCGAAGATGTGCTGCTCAACCGCCGACCCGATGCGACCGAGCGTTTGCTGGAGCTCGCCGAGCGCTTCAAGGGTCAGGGCGGCAAGAAGGTCGAGGAAGATCTCTCGTGGCGCGAAGAGCCGGTCGAGAAACGCCTCGAGCATGCCTTGCTGAAAGGCATCGACAAATTCATCGACGAGGACACCGAAGAAGCCCGGAAAAAATATGGCAGACCTCTCAAAGTCATCGAAGGCCCGCTGATGGACGGCATGGGCGTCGTCGGCGACCTCTTCGGCGCGGGCAAGATGTTCCTGCCGCAGGTGGTCAAGTCGGCGCGAGTGATGAAAAAAGCGGTCGCATGGCTCACTCCATACATGGAGGAGGAAAAAGCCGAGCACCTCGCAGGCGACATTGCGGCGATCAAGGCGAAGAACCCAGCGCTCAGCGACGATGAGGCCCTGCGTCTTGCCGAACGCGGACGCTCGGCCGGCCGTTTCCTCATCGCCACCGTGAAGGGCGATGTGCATGACATCGGCAAAAACATCGTCGGCGTCGTGCTTGCGTGCAACGGCTTCGAGGTCACCGACCTCGGCGTGATGGTCTCCTGCGACAAAATTTTGGACAAGGCCATCGAGATCGGCGCGGATGTCATCGGCCTCTCGGGGCTGATCACTCCATCGCTCGACGAGATGGTGCATGTTGCCAAAGAAATGGAGCGGCGCGGATTTAAGATTCCGCTGCTCATTGGTGGTGCGACCACTTCCGCCGCGCACACGGCCATCAAGATTGCCGAGCATTACTCCGGCCCGATCGTGCATGTCCTCGACGCCTCGCGCTCGGTGCCCGTCACCACCTCGCTGCTCTCAGCCGACCAGCGCGACGGGTTCGTCCGCGATAACCTCGCGAAACAAAAATCGCTGCGCGAAAATTTCATCAGCGGACCGAAAAAAGAAACCCTCACAATCGAGCAAGCCCGCGACGCCGCGCCGAAATACGATTGGGACAACTACACTCCGCCCGTGCCGGAATTCATCGGCACGCGGACGCTTGAGATGCCACTTCAAGACCTCGTCGATTACATCGACTGGACACCATTCTTTCATGCGTGGGAGCTCCGCGGCGTGTGGGATCGCGAGCACAAGGTGCTCAAAACAAAAAATGCCGAGGGCGCAGCGGAGGCAGCAAAGCTCCATCAAGATGCGCTCGGCTGGATCGAACGCATCATCGCGGAAAACAAATTTTCCGCCCGTGGCATTTACGGATTCTTCCCCGCCAACTCGTTGTGCGATGACATCATCGTCTGGACCGATGAAACACGCACAGCCGAACGCACACGCTTCCACAGCCTGCGCCAACAGATCAAAAAGGACAGCGGCAAACCCAACGTCGCCCTCTCGGATTGGGTGAAGCCCGTGGCGGCAATGGAGCAAAGCGACATGGCGGGACTGACTAAAAGTCTGTCGTCTCCCGCAATTTCCAACCGCCAAGCCCAAACATTCAAACCTATCTATGGCGCCGAAGGATCCGCCATCGAAAAACAAAAATGGGGATCGCTACCACACTGGTATCGCGAAAACGCGACATATGCCGTCACCTTCCGACTTGAAGATTCATTTCCAGCGAAGGTTCTGAACTCTTATCGCAAAGAAAAAGA
>JBEINR010000206.1:0-1844 GCA_040377995.1 Akkermansiaceae bacterium
GTCGCGGTATATTTCCATTCGTGGAACGACTTCGTGCTCTATGCGGCGGAGGACCGGGTTTACACCGAGCCGCTTTTTGTCGTGGTCATCATGGCCATCGCCGCGAGTCGGCCGGTGTTGCGCTTTGCCGAATCGATGATGGCCAAGGCTGCGGCGCTCGGTGGCGGCACTCCCACGGCTTGGTGGATGAGCGTGTTGGTCATCGCGCCGGTGCTGGGTTCCTTCATCACCGAGCCGGCAGCGATGACGATCGGCGCTTTGTTGCTTGGCAAAAAATTCTACCACCTACGCCCATCGCCGAAGCTCGCGTACGGCACGCTTGGCTTGCTGTTTGTAAACATTTCCGTGGGTGGCACTCTCACGAATTTCGCCGCGCCGCCGGTATTGATGGTGGCGGGAAAATGGGGGTGGGACACGCCATTCATGCTAGAGCACTTCGGTTGGAAAGCGCTGATCGGCATTGTGATTTCCTCGGTGCTTTATTTCGCATTTTTCCGCAAGGACCTCTTCAAACTCTCGGACCGTGCCGATGGCGTTGAGGATGGTGTGCTTCATGCCGCGCCATGGGCGGAGAGGGATCATCCGATTCCCGCGTGGGTGACGCTGGTGCACCTCGCATTTCTTGGGTGGACGGTTTACACGGCGCATTTCCCGGTGCTCTTCATTGGCGGATTTCTGTTCTTCCTCGCCTTCACCATGGCGACGGGCCACCACCAAAACCCCATCACGCTGCGCAGCCCGATGCTTGTCGGATTCTTTCTTGCGGGACTCGTCATCCACGGTGGTTGCCAAGGGTGGTGGATTGAGCCGGTGATCAAGGCGCTTGATGATCAGGCGCTCATGCTTGGCGCGACGATTCTGACCGCCTTCAACGACAATGCGGCGATCACTTATCTCGCGGCGCAGGTCGAGGGGATTTCCACTGCGGCGAAACACGCGGTGGTCGCTGGTGCGGTGACCGGTGGTGGTCTCACGGTCATTGCGAATGCACCCAACCCCGCGGGGCAAAGCATCCTGAGTAAGTATTTCCGTGGGGGTGTTTCGCCGCTCGGCCTTTTGCTTGGCGCCTTGGTTCCTACGGTCATCATGTATCTCTGCTTTGTATTTCTGCCAAACGGCAGCGCCAAGGAGCATCCGGTTGACGCGCCGCCCGCGATTGAGCAAGTCGTGCCCAACCCTTGAAATCGATGTTTACCGGACTTGTTGAAGCGCTTGGCACGGTGGTGTCGCTGGATGCGGGCAAGGGTCAGTCCCGGCTCGCTCTCGCGATTCCTTTTGCGTCCGAGTTGGCACTTGGTGATTCGGTCGCGGTGAATGGCTGCTGCCTCACGGTGGCGGCGATCGATGGCGATCACATTGCATTCGATCTGCTTGCGCAGACGCTCGATGTCACCTCGCTCGGTGCGCTGGCGAGCGGCATGGTGGTGAATCTCGAACGCGCGATGAAGGCCGGCGATCGCTTTGGCGGGCACTTCGTACAAGGGCATGTCGATGCGATCGGAAAAATCCGCGGCATCGAGGCGCGCGGGCAGGACCATGTGGTCGATGTCGAATTGCCCGATGCGATCGCGCGTTTGTGCATTGATAAAGGTTCGCTCGCGATCGATGGCATTTCGCTCACCATCGCGTCTTTGAATGGTAATCTCGCGACATTTTGGATCACGCCGCACACCTGGGAGCACACCAACCTTCACGCGGCCATGGTCGGCCAACGCGTGAACCTCGAGGACGACATGCCCGCCAAGCATGTCGATAGACTGCTCGCCGCGCGCATGAACGACGGGGCTTGAGATTGTGCTAGCCCTCAGAAGGGCCGCAAAAAAATGTGAAGGGCGGTCGCCGGA
>JBEINR010000132.1:0-2857 GCA_040377995.1 Akkermansiaceae bacterium
CCTGTCCGTTGAGAAACCTGACCGCATCGGGCCCGCGGAATTCCAGCAAGGCGGGCATGCCGCAATCAATCCTCGCATTCACGCTCATTGCTTGCGTTGCAGTGCGAGCCCAACGAGTTGTGCCGCTTTTTCGCGGATATCGCGCATCATTTCCGGCGTCGGCGCCTGGCCATCCTGAAGGGTCATCTCCGAGCGTAGGCCTGCAAGCAGGTCGCGCATCGCGAGGTAATTCGGCCGTTCGGAAATGCGTGGCTCAAGCCCGGCGATCGACTCGGTGTAATAATCGGCAATGTCCTCGCGCATCACCTTGCGGGCGCGCTCTTCGGAAAACTGCTTGTCCACCGCGACCGTCGAGACCTCAAGCGCGCGGATCCATCCGCCCATCGAGATCAGGTGTGCGAGATCGGCGTCCTTGAGCGAGACCAGCTCGGCTTCGACATCGCGCTGGGTGGCGGCGAGTTCTTTTTTGAGTTGCGCGACATCGGCCTTCTTCGCGCTGTCGAGCAAGCTGGCCGCATGGCGGTTCACACGATCACCGGCGCCGAGCGCCTTGCTGTAACGCGTGAGGTCGGCGGCAAGCGTTTCGACCTTGTCGAGTTGTTCGGCCTGCACGACGAGGAAACCATTGGCGATCAGGAAGCCCAACTCGATGGCGAGGTCGGAGCGATCGAGCGGCATGCGATCGGGCATCACGCGCTCGGTCTCAACCAAAGGCAACGGCATGAGAAACTGCAGCGTGTCGAAGAGCTTCGAAATCGATGGCGCGGTGAATTCATTCACGCCCAGCTCTTCGCGCATGTGCGCTTCGTCGAGGAGGTCGGCAGGAATTTCATTGGCCTCGGCGGCGGGTTTTTCATCCGCAGGTGCTTCTTGCGCGTGAAGCGGAAGCACGAATGCTGCCAAGATGGAAAGCGTGGGAACCAATCGATGGATCATGCGCGAGGATGGCACGACCACAACGAATCCGCAACTGGCAAAAAAACACCTCCCACACCGTTGCCGGCGTGGGAGGTTAGTTCCACCCTTGCGGATGGTGTTGATGGTTATAATGACAGGTCAGTCACCTTAGTAAGCGCCAAGGCCGCTTTTGCGACCGGGCTTGCCTTTTGGCGTTTTGACCGCTTTCACTGCCTTACCAGACTTGCTGGCGTAGCTTGCCGGTTCTTCTCGCAACATCGGATTGGTTCCGAAGTGTTCGGCGGCATCAAGCCACTGGCGCACTGCGAGACGCAGAACGGCAGATCGCGAGATAGCCATCTTGTTGGCGAGTTGATCGACACGCGCCTGAAGTTCGGCGGGCAGTCGGACGGGTATTGGATCCATAGTCTTTTTGTACATCGGTTTCTAATTGTTGCGGTTTTCCGTCGGGGCATCAAGAATTCATTCAGTATTTGACATATCTACTAATCCTAATGCTTCTATTTATACAATGGTCAAAATTTATATACATGACAAGTGTATTCATTGCGTGACTTGACAATAATTTTACCTGCCACCGCCTGGAGGCCTTGCTAGGCGCATAAGGCATTGGAAAATAAGGCTTTCTGGAGATTTGTCGCGATCCGAAATAACGGGAGCTCCCAGCCTACCGCTTGTGAAAGTCCCGCAGACGCACCTAAACGCACCGCCGCGTATTTGCTTATATTTGCAATCAAAGAGCCTCGATGGCTGCCATGATGCGTTTGGCGATTAGGTCGTAGTCGGCCTTGCCTTTGGCCGATTCCAGCTCCTGTGGGGTGAGCTGGATGGGCGGGCCGATGCTGACGGTGATGCGTGAGAAACGAATACGGCCCGAGCCACGAGGCAGGGCTTCGCGGGCGCCGCGGATGCGGACCGGCTGGATCGGCACACCGGACTTCGCGGCGATGAGGCCGATGCCGGGGGCCGCTTCGCCGATCGAGCCATCGAGCGTGCGCGAGCCTTCGGGAAAGACCAGCACGCGGTGGCCTTCCTTGAGCTTGCGGATGATCGTCTTGATGCTCGCCATGTCGGGCCGATCTTGGTCGACGGGAATCGCATTCCAGCGCGCATAGAGCCATTTCCCGATACCGCGGAACAGCGTCTTGCGTGCGAGATAGGTCATCTCGGTTTTGTACAAATTGCCGATGAGCGGCGGGTCGAGATAGCTTTGGTGATTCGATGCGACCAACACCGCGCCTTCGGTGATGAGGTTTTCCTCACCGATGACGCGCATGCCGAAGAGCGTGCGAAATGATGAGCCGAAGGACATCCAGCCGAGCCAGTAGAGCCAGTTCATGTTGGGAAATGTTTGTCAGTCACTCAGGCCTTGAGCCCTTGATGCCGGAGAATTTCGATCGCGGCATCGACCGCGCCATCGATGGTGAGATCCGATGTGTCAAGGCGGGTGGCACCGGGAGCGACAACGAGCGGCGCAGTCTGGCGCGAGCTGTCGGCAGCATCGCGGCTGGCGATCGAGTCGACTTCACCGGCGGCCTTGCGGCGCGCGGCGCGGATTTCTTCGGCGGCATCGATGTAAATTTTATATGGAGTGTCGGGAAAAACCACCGAGCCGATGTCGCGTCCTTCCATCACCACATTTGAGTGTTGGGTGAATCCGCGTTGAAGGCCGATGAGTGCTGCGCGCACTTCGGGGATGGCAGAGATCGCCGAGACATTTGCGTTCACCATTTCGCTGCGGAGTGCATCGCCGGGGTCGATGCCATCGATGGTGATGGTCGAGCTGATGCCATCATGTCCGCACTCGATGTGGATGCGATGAAGCAGATTTGCCACTGCCTTGCTGTCGTGCGGATCGATGTGCTCGCCAAGCACCTTCCATGTCACGGCGCGGTACATCGCGCCCGAGTTCACCATCACGAGCCCAAGCCTTTGTGCG
>JBEINR010000128.1:0-2950 GCA_040377995.1 Akkermansiaceae bacterium
ATCCACATAATCCTCTAATCATCATCATCAATGGCCTTATGGCGCCGTAATGAGTCCACATTTCTCCGCCGACCGGTAACGTCGCTCCGCACCGTGGCGCTGTGTTGTCTCTGCTGTCGGAGAAAATGCCATCATCAAGGGCGACATCTCCGCCGGCGAAGTCAAAGTCTACGGCAAGATCGAAGGTAAAATCACTTCGCAACGCTGCGAACTCAAGGACAAGTCAAAGATCAATGGCGACATCAAGTCGAAGGTCTTCACGATGGAAGAAGGTGCCCAGCTTTCCGGCCGCACCGAGATCGGAGGCTGATCCACAGCCCCGAGATTGATTCTCACCGCCCTTCCCAGCGCTCCTGCGCATGTTCGCACGAGCGCGGCTCGAGGTGGGAAATAACCCTGCCGTCAGGACTTAGCAGATCCGCTACCATTGCTTCCAGCCGTGTCGCTTGGTCATGCGCCTCACCGACGCTGAGGCCATCGTCAAACACGAGATGAAATTCCACCCAATGGGTGCGGCCGGAATGACGATGGCGGAAGTTGTGGTACGACAATCCCATCGACGCCACCTCACGGTCGAGCAACTCACGCACGCGGCTCTCGATCAAGGGGTCCGCCTCGTCGAGCAGCCCGCCAAGACTCTCGCGCATGAGCCGGATGCCCACGCGCAGGATGTTGCACGAAACCAGAATCGCCACCACCGGATCCCACCACACCCATCCGGTGACATGATACAGACCAAGGCCGATCAGCACCGCGACACTTGACCACACATCGGTGAGCACATGCATGCCGTTCGCGCGCACGAGTGGCGACCCGCTCTTTTTTCCCACTGCAACCAGCGACAATCCCAGTATCAGGTTAATGCCCGCTGCGACCGAGGTCACCGCCAAACCGAAGCCAAGGTTGCGGATCTCGACACCGAACAAAAACTGCCGCGCCGCTTCGTAAAAAATCAGCATTGCTGCGGCGGAGATCATCGCACCCTCGAAACCCGCCGAAAGAAACGATACCTTGTCGTGACCGAAGTGATGGGTCTCATCGGCAGGCTTGATCGAGAGCCGCAAGGCCCAGCACGCAAAGGCAACCGCCAAAAAATGCACCACCGATTCGGCCGCATCGGAATAGATCGCCGATGATCCGGTCATCACCGCGCCCGAGACCTTCACACCGAGCAGCACCAGCGATGCCACAAGGGAAAAATTCATCACGCGCTTCTGCTCCTCGACGCCCGACATGAAGGCGAAGCATGGACGAAACGACCGACCAGACAAGCAAGAAGCATTCGGATCCGCGAGGGATCGGAATCAAATGCCTTCGCCTTCGTTTCTCGTCTCAATCTTCACCGGCGTTTGCGGCGACGCCAATCCGGGGATCACCCGACGCATCAATTTCTTGAGGCCGCCATCCGCATCCTCGAGCTCGGCTTCGCCTTGGCGCATGGCATTTTCCCATGCGGCTGCGAATCCCGGCGCTTGTTCGCGCATCGCGCGGATCGCGAGTTCATGCACCTGCAAGAGCCGCATCTCGGCGCGCCCCGGCTTCTGAGACAGCGCGGCGTTGTTCACGCGCAGGTTTTCATTCTGCATGCGCAGCAAATCGAGTTCCGAGTGCAGCGTCTCGTTGCCGCTCGCGTTGATCTTGAGCTGGGTGTTGAGGTGCTTCTGCATGTCCTTGAGTTCGCCCTCGAGGCGCTTGATCTCGCGAGCGAGATTGCGACGCGCGCTGAAGCCGGATTTCCAAATGAAACCGGCGATCAGAAGACCCAGCAAAAGCCCCCAGACAAAGGGTGTTTGCAGCGCGGTGTTGAGCAGTTCCATGAGCTTGATGCGATTGCGTTCAGCTTCCGGCAACACGGCGGCGTTGCAGGAAAAGATCGATGCCATCGACGAGCGCGAGCCAGCTTGCCTCGATGATATTTTCGGAAACACCCACCGTGCCCCAGTTGTTTTCGCCATCGGTCGAGACGATCAACACGCGTGTCTTAGCGGCGGTCGCATCATGACTGTCGATGATGCGAACTTTGTAATCGACCAATGAAACTTCAGAGATCTCGGGGAAAAATGGCAGCAGTGCTTTGCGCAGCGCGAGGTCGAGCGCGTTGACCACACCCCTGCCCTCGGCGACCGTGAGCTCGGGCGTACCATCGACCATCAGCTTCACCGTCGCCTCGCAAACTGGCGGATGCCCGTCGCGGTACTGGCGGAAGCTGGTGTGATATTCGGTCAGGTCAAACGGCCTCGCGTGATTGCCAAGCTCGCGGCGGATCAGCAATTCAAGCGAGCCGCCCGCGGCCTCGAAGGAATAGCCTTCGTTCTCGAGTTCCTTCACGCGCTTGAGCACCGCCGATGCCTCGGCCGAGCCTTTTTCTAGCGGGAGACCAAGTTCGCCGGCCTTGATCAGAATGTTCGACTGGCCGCTCAGTTCCGAAACAAGAATATTCTGCTCGTTGCCGACGCTCGCAGGCTCAATGTGCTCGTAGCTGCGCGCCAACTTCTGCACGGCATTCACATGCATGCCGCCCTTGTGCGCGAAAGCGGTGCGACCGACAAAGGCCGCGCGGGCAAAATGCGGGTTGTTCGACACATCGTCGACGAAGTACGACAAATCTCGTAGTTTCTCCAAACGTGACACCACCGGCATCCCGAGCTTGAGCTGCAAGATCGGGATGACCGAGGTCAGGTTGCAATTGCCGGTGCGCTCGCCGTAGCCATTGATCGTTCCCTGAACCTGCGTGGCACCAGCATTGACCGCCGCGATGGCGTTGGCCACCGCGAGCTCGCAGTCGTTGTGGGTGTGGATGCCGAAAGGAACATCCGGCAAGCGCTCGCGCACTGCCGCGCAGATTTGCACGATCTCATCCGGCAGCGTGCCGCCATTGGTGTCGCACAGCACGAGGCATGCGGCACCACCCTCGGCGGCCGCCTCGAGCGTCGACAAGGCATGCTCGGAA
>JBEINR010000109.1:0-3279 GCA_040377995.1 Akkermansiaceae bacterium
GCCATGTCGAGGGTCGGATCCGCCAACATCGCCTGCGCCAACTCATCGATGAGACCGGGGTCGATCATCGGTTCGTCGCCCTGGATGTTGATGATGTGACTCGCCTGCGGCACGGCTTTGACCGCCTCCGCGATGCGGTCGGTACCGGTCGGGTGATCCGGCGAAGTCATCACCGCCTTGCCACCGAAGGCATGCACGGCATCAAAAATCCGCGCGTCATCGGTGGCGACCAACACCGCATCGAGACGCTCACATTGGCGGCAACGCTCCCAAACATGCTGAATGAGTGGCTTGCCGACGATGAGATGGAGCGGCTTACCGGGGAACCGGGTGGATCCCCAACGCGCGGGAAGAATGCCTAAAACATGGCCGGCAGATGAATTTTTGAGCACGCTGATATGAGGTTGGGCAAAGGTACAACAGCGGGGCTCGTTCGGACAAGAGCGGTTTCGGAAAAATCATCCAGCCTGCACAAACCCGAATCATTTCACCGCACTTGCGCAACTTCAGCGCCCGAATGAGGTTGAATCCATAAGCCAAGGCGGCATTCTGAAAGCCGCATTCAATCACCCCCAACCATGGAGCCAACCGCGATGAACCAGCCCGATCACGACGGGTCGCAGGACTTCGCACTGATGAAACAGATTGCTGGCGGGAGTGAGTCGGCATTTCGCTTGCTTCTCGAGCGACATCAGGACGCGGTGGTCGGCACGGTCGCCAAAATGCTCGGCAGCCCGAGCGACGCAGAGGACATCGCCCAGCAGGTTTTTCTTCGCGTCTGGCAACACGCCAAGCACTACCGGCCCGATGCCAAATTCACGACTTACCTTTTCACCATCACCCGCAACCTGGTCTTCAACGAAACCCGCCGCCGCAGCCGCAAAAAGGAAATCCCCCTCGATACCGGCGACCCATCCGGCAGTCATCACGAACCCGGCGACGACCCGCATCGCCAGCCCGATGCCACTCTGCTCGAAGCCGAACTCCGCATCGCGGTCGACAAAGCCATCGCCTCCCTCCCCGAAACCCAACGCCTCGCGGTGATCCTCCGCCGCTACGAGGACCTCTCCTACGAGGAAATCTCCGAGGTGCTCGAGCTCTCGGTATCAGCCGTCAAAAGCCAGCTCTTCCGGGCCCGCAGCAGTCTGCGTGAGGCCTTGACCGGATATTTAAATGATTGATAATCAATCGATTGCGATTTTCAGGAGGGCTTTTTTGCGTTCTTGCCAAGACCCGCCCGCCGGCCCTAAGCTCTCCCCCCGCCCACCCGCCACGGGTGCCCGCGCGAGACAACCGACCGTTTCACCGCAGTGCGATACCTGGATGCCATCAAACGCTGGCGATTGGCCCAACAAGGCCTTTCGTCCGGCAGAAAAAGACGGATTCATACGGGAAACCCTCTCCTGCAAATTCTCCAGCAAAGCTTCTGGATCCGCTGGTCGCTGTTTGTGTCCTTTGCCCTGATCTCGGCCGTGATGGTCTACAACGCGGCTCCCGCGTCGGCCTTCGCCAACACCCCGGGCATGGGCGCGCTCTATGGTGCGGTCATCGCCTTCGCCGCAGTGGTGATGTTCCAAGTGAGCCTGCAAAACACCTGCAATCGCAACAGCCGGGTGCTTCTCGTTTTTGGCGGCCTCATCTGCCACCTTCTGGTCGTGCGTCTGGTCATGGGCCTCGCCTCATCGGGCCTGATCCCCCGCGAACTCCACCTTTTCGCGATCCCCTTCGCCCTCGCCCCGATGCTGCACGGCATTTTGCTCGGCCGCTCGGTCGGGGCCTTCTCCGCAGTTTTTGTCACACTCATCGGCTGCCTTTTCGCCCCCCAAAGCGAAGCGCTTGCCTACATGATCCTCAGCCTCGTCGCCGGCATCACCAGCGTGCTGCTCGCCAACCGGGTGCGCAAACGCGCGCAGCTGATGCAAATCGGCCTGAATGTCGGAGCGGTCACCCTCGGCCTCGGCCTCTTGCTCGGGCGCCTCGACATCGCCTCCTGCTTCGGGCCGGACCCAATAGGCCACGCCCAAATCCTCGGCATCGGCGTTGCAACTGCCATCGGCACCGCCCTCTTCACCGCGATGCTGATCAATGGCCTGCTTCCCTTGCTCGAAGGCCTCTTCGCGCTGACCACCGACATCAGCTGGCTGGAGCTCAGCGACCTGAACCACAAGCTGCTTCGCCAAATGCAGCTCGAGGCGCCCGGCACCTTTCACCACAGCCTCGTGGTCGCCGCACTCGCCGAAGCGGCCGCAGAAAAAATCGGCGCCAACGCCCCGCTCAGCCGCGTCTGCTCGTACTTCCACGATGTCGGCAAACTCGCAAAACCTTCATACTTCATCGAAAACCAACACGAAGGCACCGAAAACCCGCACGACTCGCTCACACCGACGATGAGCTCGCTCATCATCATCGCCCACGTGAAGGACGGCGTCGACATGGCCGTCAAACACAAGCTCAACCCGCGCATCATCGATGTGATCAAGGAACACCACGCCGGATCGATCGTGAGTTTCTTCTACCACAAAGCGCGCAACCAAAAGAAACTCGAACTCGAAAAGGTCGACCGCAAAATCGAAAATCCTGAGGACCTCATCACGGTCGACGAAAAGAATTTTCGCTACCCCGGCGATCGACCCACCACCCGCGAGAGCGGCATCATCTGCATCGCCGACTCGGTCGAAAGCGCCTCACGAACCCTCGTCAAACCCACTCCCGCCCGCATCCGCACACTCATCGACGACATCGTCCGCGCAAAAATCGATGACAGGCAACTCGACCAATGCCCGCTCACTTTCAAAGAGATTGTTGCAATCAAGGAAAGCTTCGCATCGACCTTGCGCAGCATGCTCCACAGCCGCATCGATTACCCGAAAGCCGATGATACCCCATCGGCCGCTGCCAACCGCGCGGAACCGGATCGCGAAAGCGCGCGCAATTCACGAACGGTGCCGGAATCCCGCCGCCGCAAGACACCACGCACGCGCGACCCACTTTCATGACACTCGAGGTAATCATCGGAAACCACCAGGAGGCTGCCGAAATTCCGGAGCACTGGCTCACCGCGCTTGAGGACATCGCGCACCAAGCCGCGCAGTTGGCATTGGAACATGCGGCAGAAGAAGATTCACCGCTCTCTCACCTCGCAACTCTTGAAGTGGCACTCGTCGACGATGCCACAAGCGATCAAGTTCATCGCGATTTCATGAAGATTGAAGGCCCGACCGATGTGATCACCTTTCATCACGGTGAAATCGTGATCGGTGCCGAAGTCGCGCTTCGCCA
>JBEINR010000159.1:0-2350 GCA_040377995.1 Akkermansiaceae bacterium
CTCGAACAAGCCCCCGTGGTGCTGATGGTGCCGCCGGGCAAAGGGAAGCATAAGCGCACCGGATCACTGCTGGAACTCACGCCTTCATCGGCGCGACTCCTCGCGCTCAAGCGCGCCGAGGATGGGAAGGGCTTTATCCTGCGCGCTCAAGCAGCTCCGGGCAAAGCGGTGAAAGTTTCCGCGCTCTGGCTCGGTAAGAAGATCCAACTCGGCGCATTGAACGGCGGCGAGATCGCGACCTGGAAACTGCAATCCACGAAGACCGGATGGAAGGCCACGCGTCAGTCCATTGCTGGCTAATCATTCATGACAGCTCACCGCCAAATCCATCTCGATTTTCATACGCCCGCCGGAGTGACGGTCGGCGACAAGTTCAATGCCGCCGAGTTTTTCGACACGCTCGAAACAGCGAAGGTCAATTCGATCGCGCTCTTCGCGAAGTGCCACCACGGCTACTCCTACTTTGACACGAAGGTCGGCACTCGCCATCCGGGACTTGGTTTCGACCTGCTAGGCCAAATGGTCGCGGAATCCGCCAAGCGCAAGATGCCGGTGCTCGCTTACTTCAGCCTCAATGTCGACGAGGTCTTCGCCGACGCGCATCCGGAATATGTTGCGCAGTTCCGCGACGGCAAGCCGGTCGATTCCCAGATCCTGCAGGATGGCTCGGAGCTTTACTGGCGCTGGCTTTGCCCGAACCGCGGATCGTGGTTGGAAACATTCTTCTTCCCGCATGTGGAGGAATGCCTGCGCCTGCATCTCATAGACGGCATCTTCATCGACATGGCCGGCTACCTGCCCGGCAGTTGTTTCTGCGACGATTGCCAGCGCTTGATGAACGAGCAGGGAATCGATCCGAACGACGACACCGCCCACCAACAGTTCAACTCCGCCACGCACGATCGTTTCGCGCGCGAGTTGCGCCGCCGCATGGATGCGATCCGTCCCGGTCTGCGTTTGGAAATCGGCTGCTACAATGCCTTTGGCGAGGCGGCCAAGGCAAAGGGTGTGATTTCGGATTTCTATGCCGAGACGCTCGCCTTCCAAACCGGCTGGCTGGCCTTCCCGCTGCTCGGCCGCTACCTTTCCAACACCGGAGTGCCTGTGATGGGCATGACCGGTCGCTTCCTGAAAAATTGGGGTGACTTCGGCACGGTCGTTTCACCGGCGCAGATGAAGTATCAAGTCGCCACCCACCTCATGGTCGGCGCCTCTTCCTGCATCGGCGATCACATGCATTGCAACGGGGCCTTGGATAAAGCCGTCTATCAATCCATCGGCGAGGCGTTTTCCTTCCTCGAACCCAGGCAACAGTGGTGCGTGGGCATGAAGCGCTTGCGCGAGGCGGCGATCCTGATTCCCGATGGTGTGGAAAACGCGGCCATGGTCGCGGCAAAAGGCAATGGCGTCTCCCTCTTCGACACCCTCTACGGCGCGGTCAAGTTTTTCACTGAGGAACACATCCAATGGGATGTCGTCGATGCCTCGATGGACTGGAGCGATCTGCGCACGCTCGTCGTCGCCACTCCACCGGCCACGGAGGCGGCGCTCGGCAAACTCGAAGCATTCGTCGCCGATGGCGGATCATTGTCTGTCGATCCGAACGCGATCCTCACCACGGCATCCTTCGCCGCGCGTTGGCATGCCTTGCTCGGAATCAAGAGCGCCAAGCATGGCGAACATCCCGGCACTTACTACTCGGTCAGCGGTCAACTCGCAAAAGGCCTGCCCGACATGGCGCACTATGTCCATGCACCGGGCCTTGAACTCAAGCCGGCGACCGGAAGCAAGGTCCTCGCGCGCCTGAAAACGCCACCCTTCGTTCGCAGCCGCGAGCATTTCTACGGCCACTTCCACGGACCCGACATCCTCGATGCCGGTGCGGCGATGATCTCGTCGCAGGAAGGCCGAGTACTTACATTTGCCCAACCGCTTCTCGCCGCCTACCTGCACACCGGATATCATGCGCACCGCACGCTTTTGCGCAATGCGTTCGAGAAACTTCTGCCGCAGCGCCTGCTGCGCACCAACGCGCCGGGTCAACTCGAGATCACCCTCGGCAAAAAGGACGGCAAACTCGTTCTTCAAATGCTGCCCTTCATCGCCGATCGCCGCGACCGCAATTCCTTCGAGTCGCTCAACGAACCAATCCCGATCGGAGGATTTTCCATCACGCTGGCTGACGGCACGAAGGCTGCAAAGATCCGCAACCCCATCACCGGCCAAGAACTGAAATCTCGCAAAACCAAACAAGGCCTGCGCTTCCGGCCCAAGCCCGTTCGTGAACACACCCTGCTGGTGCTTTAATTTGGAAATTCCCAAGCAATTTTTATCCATGAATAATACAAAC
>JBEINR010000038.1:0-7072 GCA_040377995.1 Akkermansiaceae bacterium
AACCGAAGCGATCCAATGGGCATGGGAACTCGTCGTCGAACGCTGGGGCCTTCCGGCCAACCGACTCTACGCATCGGTCTACGCGCCAAAACCCGGCGACCCTGGCGAGTTCGACCAAGAAGCATGGGATGTCTGGGCCACGCTCTTCCGCTCGAAGGGAGTAGATCCTACGATACACATCGTAAATGGAAACGTGAAGGACAACTTCTGGATGATGGGCGAGACCGGTCCCTGCGGCCCCTGCTCGGAGCTCCATGTCGACCTCACTCCGAACGGCGACTCGCAAGGCAAGCTCGTCAACAACGACTCCGACCTCTGCATCGAGATTTGGAACCTCGTCTTCATCCAATACAATGCCGAGGCCGATGGCACATTCCGCGAACTGCCAGCCAAGCATGTCGATACCGGCATGGGCTTTGAGCGCGCGTGCTCGATCATCCAAAACACCAAGGGTTTTACCGATTTCTCGAAAAAACCCTCGAACTACGCCACCGATGTCTTCACCCCGATCTTCCGCAAGCTCGAAGAACTCAGCGGCAAGAGCTATGTGAACATCTACCCTGAGCTCGGCGCCGACCGCTCGGCATTCAACGAGGAAATGAAAACCGCGATCGCCTTCCGCGTGATCGCAGACCACCTCCGCACGCTCAGTTTCTCGATCGCCGATGGCATCATGCCTGGCAACAACGGCAGAAACTATGTCCTTCGTAGAATCCTGCGCCGCGCCGTGAGATACGGACGCCAACTCGGATTCTCGGGCGACAAGCCATTCTTCGGCGCCCTCGTCGAAACTCTCGTCGCCCAAATGGGCAGCGTCTTCCCGGAACTCAAAACCCGCGAATCCGTCATTCGCCAAACCCTCGAGCAGGAAGAAGCCAGCTTCAACCAAACGCTGGACCGCGGATTGAAACGCTTCGAAGAAGCGATGGGGGATGTGAAAAATGATTCCCTCTCCGGAGACATCGCGTTCGAACTCTACGACACCTTCGGATTCCCAATCGACCTCACCGAATTGCTCTGCGCTGAGCGCGGACTCAAGGTCGACATGCCACGCTTCGAGGCACTGATGGAGCAACAACAGGAACGCTCCCGCGCTGCGAAAAAATCCACCGTCGTGCGCGCACTCGAGATCTCGACCGATGCGGTCACCGAATTCACCGGCTTCGATGCAGATGAATGCGAAGCGAGCGTCCTCGAAGTTCACCCGCAGGACGATTCGCTTTTCGTCATCACCGACAAGACCCCCTTCTACGCCGAGATGGGCGGGCAAAGTGGCGACACCGGCACCGTGGCGGCGGTTTCCAACCGCCAAGCCCAAATCTCCGTCACCGGCGTCCAACAAATCGGCAAAGCCCGCGCGATCATCGTCACCTCATCGAGCGAAATCAAAGTCGGCGACAAAGTCGTCCTCAAGGTCGATGCCTCACGGCGCCGCCCGATCGAAGCCCATCACACTGCGACTCACCTGCTGCATTGGGCGCTGCACGAAGTCGTCTCGAAGGATGCCGCGCAGCAAGGCTCTTCGGTCGATGAAAACCGCCTGCGCTTCGACTTCAACAGCGCCGCTGTCACGCCCGCGCAACTCGCGGCAATGGAGGAAAAGGTCAACGCAGCCATCAAGGCCAACGATTCGGTTTCTTGGACCGAAGTGAAACATGCCGACATCAAGGGCCGCGCCGACATCATGCAGTTCTTCGGCGACAAGTACGGCGATGTCGTCCGCGTCGTGCAGATCGGCGGCAAGGCGCACGAGCTCAACGGTTATTCGCAGGAACTCTGCGGCGGCACGCATGTCCGTCACACCGGCGACATCGGCCTTTTCAAAATCAAATCCGAAGGCGCCATCGCGTCCGGCGTTCGCCGCATCGAGGCGGTCTGCGGCGATGCGGCATGGGCGCACCTGAATGAATCAGTCGAGAAATGGGATCAGGAACTCAAGGCCGCCCGCGCAAAGCTCGCCGCCGCCAATGAGAAACTCGCCACGCTCGGCGAAGCCGCGGTGAGCGTGAACGACTTCCCGCACATCATGGCCGCGATGCTCGCCGAACGCGCCGACATCGCACAGATCAACGCCACCTTCGCCCACGGTCAACGCACGCTCGAGGAAACCCAGCAGGCCGCGATCGAAGCGGAAAAACGCATCAAAAAAATCCAATCGTCGCAGGCGGCCCGACTCGCCGATGAAGCACTCGCCGAACTCATCGCCAAAGGCGAGCCGATCATCATTTCCTTCGAGTCCGATGCCTCCTTGCTTCAGGAGCTTCAAAACGGCCTCAAGAAAAAGAATTTCTCCAAAGCCGCATTGCTCGTCGTCGACGATGGCGAAAAGCTCCACCTCGCCACCCACTGCGGCACCGATGCGATTGCCGCAGGTCTCAAAGCCGGCGACCTGCTCCGCGACCTCGCCGCCCTCGCCGGAGGCAAAGGCGGCGGCAAGCCGGATCAAGCACGCGGCGCCGCACCACATCGCGAGAAGCTGGCAGAAATCAAGGCCAAGGCGGCCGAGCTTTTACAGGCCTGATCACCAAATCACTCGCCCGGAAAAGCGAATTCACCACCCGGTAGCGGCGCTTCCTGCTCGCGATAAAAAACGCGATCCATTCGGTCGAGGTAATCGGAGATCGGGTCATTGCGGCGATGCGGGCGATCCTTCAAACGATCTTTCAATTGAAGGTAATCATCAAAGGCACCACTCGTCTGCCTCGCGCGGGTGATCTCAAACCAATCGAGATAATCACGCCCGCGGTCGACCCGCTCGATCATCGTCTTGCGGGTCTCGGCGAGCGATGCGAGACGCGCCGCGACATTGTCCGTCTGGTTTTTTGAAATCGCATCGAGCACCTGCTGGTACTCCTGCAGCAAGGGCCGATAGGACGGGAAACAACGATAGCTCAACCTCACCAAGGCCTCGGCTGCAGGTCGCACAGCCACCACGCGCTCGCCTTCATCAAGATCGGCAAGCTCGGGCCACGCATCGATTGGCTTCTGCTGCACAATGCCTTCGGCATCACGGAAGTTGAGACGCAAAACCTCAGCAAGACTGGCTTCGGTCTGGCGAATCGTCAGCACATCGGTGAGTTGGTTGAGCCCACCCTTGTTGGCCATTTGCAGCGCCCACCATTTTGCAAGACTGGTGCTCGAGAGGTTGAGCTCCGGGAAATGCTTGCGCAGCAGCACCGGCATCTCGCCCTCGTAGGCGCCGACTTCATTGAGAAATGCGCGAAAACCCTCGCGCCCCTGCGGTTGCTCGAGCAAGGCCATCACCAAGGCACCCGACGAAACACGGAACGCCGCTCGCATCGCCGTATCCATCTCGTCAAAGGCACGCTCACCGACCGCAAACATTTCCTCAATTTTGAACAAGCCACCTTGCTTGAAGAGAGCTTCGTACAAACGGCGGTCGCTTAGGTTGAGACTCCACGCGGTGGCCTCACGCAAACCATCGGCAAGCCACGGCGGCACGAAAAAAGGATGATCCAAAGCATCGCCACTGCGATCACGCAAGGCACGCTCGTAAAGCATCGCTGCCGTCACCGCACGCTTGAAGCGCTCCTGATCAATGCCGCGGCTCAAGTGCACATCGATCTGCAACTGCGGCACTCCTTCGAGGATCCACAAACGCATGCTCACCGTGCGCGGCGGCAAGGGATCACCCGACTTGCCACTCAAAACCACCTTCACCGGAATTTTCCACGAATCTTCCTCAGTAGTGAGCTTCAGCAATTCGTCCTTCGATTCCTCCGCCAACAAGGCCACCGAACCACGCACCAAGCTGTCGCCGCCCGACACACGAAACTGCTTGCTGCGGCTCACCACTTGATCTGGCCCGACAGGCGCGTCGGCTGGTGCTTCGACGACCTGCGCCACCGGCGGTGCTTCCTCGGCGCGAAGCGGTGCCATCAGGCCGGACAACATCCACAACGCCACCAGCAGCCTTTTCTCAAAGGCGCGCGTGGGCTCTGGCATTTGCGCGGCAGGCATGCAGCCCATTGATTAGCACGCGTGGGAACGCATGCAAGGACTTCGGCCCAAAAGAACATGGCACCATGCATGGCCTCGCGAAATCATCCGGCATGCGCCGGCACTGCCGTCTGATCGAGCAATGCCCGCACTTCCTCATCTTCCACTTGCGGGAAACGTTCGTACCAATGACCCACCGCACCGAAGACCGCGGGCTTCATTAAGGCCACCAAGCGGTCGACCATTGGCTCGATTTCCATGCAGGTATCAGCCGCCGCCACCGGCACCGCCACGACGATGCGCGCCGCACCTTGCTGACGCAATGCCTGCACCGCCGCACGCATGGTCGATCCCGTCGCAATGCCATCATCGATCAGCAAAACCGTGCGACCTTTCACTGCCGGCGCACCGGCATGACCCCGATACGCCAACTCGCGACGACGCAGTTCCTCGAGCTCGATATCGACCTCCTTCTCAAGCGCCTTTTCGGAAATGTGCAGGTTACGGATCACATCATCATTGAGCACCCGCACGCCACCACTCGCGATCGCACCCATCGCCAGCTCTTCCCAACCGGGCACGCCAAGTTTGCGCACGACCATCACATCGAGCGGCGCGTGAATTTTTTTCGCCACTTCGCACGCGACCGGCACACCACCACGCGGCAGGCCAAGCACGATGACTTTTTTGTCATCCGCGTACTCCGCCAACTCATCAGCGAGCAAACGGCCTGCTTCAACGCGATCCTTGTAAGCCGATCCCCTCACGAGCCACCCCTTTCCTTGATACCGCCCGACAAATTTTTTTCGAACCACCGGGCACTAAGGTTGGCGACCTGCTCAAGTTTTCCCGGCTCGCTGAAAAGGTGCGTCGCACCCGGCACAATGCGCAGCTCGGTCTCGCAAACCATCTGTGCCCGCGCGTCTTCGTTGAGACGCAGCACCAACTCGTCGAGACTTCCAACAATCAACAGCGTCGGACAGCGGACCTGCTCAAGCAACCCGCTCGCTAAGTCCGGTCGACCACCGCGTGAAACGACTGCCGAAACGCGATCGCCCAAATGCGCCGCCGCGACCAAGGCTGCCGCAGCACCGGTGCTGGAGCCAAAAAGCCCAATGTTCATTTCCTTCCACTCCGGTTGCGAAACAAGCCAATGCGTCACGCCCTCAAGCCGTGTCGCAAGCATGTGAATATCGAAACGCAATGCACCCGTGGATTCATCCAAGCGCTCTTCTTCGGGCGTGAGCAAATCAAACAACAGCGTGCCTATGCCCTTGTCGCGAATGGTCTCGGCCACCTGACGGTTGCGCGGGCTCTTGCGGCTGCTGCCACTGCCGTGCGCGAAGATGACAATCCCCTCGGCCTTCGCGGGCACAACAAGATCGCCGTCGAGCACCTCGCCATCCACGGCGATTGCGACTTCCTCGTCGCATGCCTCCATCACATTTTTCATCATCGTGCTTTTCATGATCTTTCCTCCCTTGCGATTCGAATTCCACCTTGCTCGCTCCATTCCTCGCCGCCCTCAAAGCGCATCATCGCCTCGTCAAACAAGCGATGATCCAACTCGCGCGCGATCAAGTCCTCTTCCTCCGGATCGGGCGCGGCACCGATCGCCGCCGAGGCGTCACCGCGCACGCTGCCGGGTGCTTGCATTGCCACACGCTGCGCCTTGCCCTCGCGCCTTTCACGCCGCTCCTTGGCTTCGCGCGTGTAGCGCGTCCACGGCACTGCCCTCAACCGTTGTGCCGGTATCGCACGCCCCGTGTCTTCACAGACGCCATAGCGGCCATCGATGATCCGCTGAATCGCGGCATCAATTTCATAAAGCGCATCATGCTCGTGAGCCAACATGCCCAAGGCAAGATTGTGCTCAAACTCATCGCTGCCGCTATCGGCAGGATCCATGCTGTGCGGCTCGATCGGCAACACGACCTCTGACGACTGGTTGCGACCCTCGCTCAGAAGAATCTCACGCAACGACTGCAGCTGCCTGTAATGCCAATACCAGCGGCCCGGCACATGCAGCGCCACAGGATCCGATACTATCATTTTTGATTTCGTTTTCATTTGGAATTTTTCCGGAGCAAACACGCGCGGCAGGACAAACCAAATCCCCGCCGCAATCACCCGCACCCACCCGGAACACTGACCAATAATCGACATGTGCCCGCGCCGCCATCCGCCGCGTCATCAATCATCCATGCGCACGCCGCGAGAAAACTCATCCGCAAAATCCCCCATCGCCCGTGATCGCGTGATCACATCCGCGCCGACATTCGCGCATCCTCACGCCCGGCTACGACAATACCGCTACGAACAATCATGCGGACCACCCATTCAAATCAATCGCTCTCGAACTATCATGAACCGCGGGCCGGAAACGGACCGATAGTCAGAAACGGAAGGCCACTCCTCCAATGCCGGCATGAAGGAGCGACCGAACAAACAACACGAACAGCCGGCAAACCAAAACATACGATTATGAGCATACTGACCAAATGGAACCCACTGGGAAAATCCGAACAATTCGACATCTTCCGCCCCTCGCTGCGCTGGGACCCCGTGCGCGAGATGGAGGACCTCATGCGCGGCATGCAACGCGCATTCACAAGCTGGCCGGCCCGCACCGATGAATCCATGACGCTTGCCGAATGGGCGCCATCAGTCGACATCGGCGAAACCGACAAGGAATATGTCGTCAAAGCCGAGTTGCCCGAAGTCCGCAAGGAAGACATCCGCGTCAATGTCGACGAAGGCACCCTTTCGATCAGCGGCGAACGCAAGGCGGAAAAGGAAGACAAGGGCGTGCGCTATCACCGCCTAGAAAGGTCATACGGCCGCTTCGAGAGATCGTTCTCGCTGCCGGATGAGGCCGATGCTTCGAAGATCACCTCGGAGTACAAGGAAGGCATTCTCACCGTGCATCTGCCGAAAAACCCGCAAGCGAAACATGCCCCGCATGCAATCCCAGTGAGCTAGAGCATTTTGCTCTCAGCCCGAAATCCGAAGTCGAAATATCATTCGAATCATTTCAACCACTGATTTCGCAGATTCACTGCTTATCGAGGAGCGCATTTTTTGTGATTTTTCTTTATCTGTGCAATCTGTG